>NZ_JAIWQV010000002.1 GCF_026122795.1 Buchnera aphidicola (Chaitophorus viminalis)
TTACTTGATTAATATAAGTTATATTATTTTATAGTGTTTTTTATTATTTTTAATATAAAAAATTTTATATACTTTATATAATTTTATTTTATTATATTAGATGAATAAATACATAAAAACTCAATCTGTTTTATATATTTTTTTTTTAGATATAATATAATAATTTATATAAATTAGGTTATTTTAAATTATGAATTTTTATTTTCAAGAAAATAAGTACATAAAAAAAAAAATATTTATAGTAAATATTTTATTATATTTACGTAATAATACAAATATTTTACTTTTCATATTTTTTTTAATTTTTTCTATTTTTTATTCTTTAATTTATTGGAATAAATCAATATATTATAAAATTATTTGTAAAAATTTATCTATAAGAAATAGTCAAATAATAATTCAAAAATTAATAAATTTTAAAATTCCGTATAAATATTCTAAAATTTCAAAATCTTTATTAATTCCTGAAAAAAAAATACATTTGTATAATATTTATTTGAAAAATATTAATTTAGAAAATAATTTTATAAAAAATAAATTATTTAATTTTAAGAAATTTCAAATTAACAGATTTTATAATAAAATCAATTCTCAAGATATATTGAAAAAAAAGTTTTTAAAATATATTAATAATTTTAATTTTATGAAAAATATTTTTTGTCATATGAATTTTTATAAAAATTTTTTTACTTTAGATGCATGTAATAAATCTTTTGAATTAGTTTTTGTAAATTTTGATATACAACAGAATATCATTTCAGAAGATTTTTTAGATGCAACTATTTATTTATTGTCTAAAAAAATTCCAAATTTTTTAAATACAGATTTTATTTTTTTAAATCGATTTGGAGATTCATTAAATTTAAAAAAAAATCATTTATATTTTCAATTAAATTATCAAAATTTTTATAATATTAATTTAATTCAAAATAATAATAAAAGTAATATAGAAAATTTTTTATTTTATGTATTTAGAAAAAAAAATACATTAGATAAAATTACGAAAAAAAATTATTTGAATAGATTTCATTATAAAAATAATTCTTATATATTATATAAAAAACATTTACTTAATTCTGAACATTATAATTTATTTCAGAATAATAAATATATTATTAATAAACATTATAGTAATAATCATACACTTAAAGAGAATAAAAAAAATTATGGTACTATTATTTTTAGTAATTATGATCAGAGATATGATATAAAGAAAAAATATCATATATTAAATTTTTTAAAACATGAAAAATATAATTTTGATTTTAATAAAAAAAATATATTAAATTCAATTAATTTATATACAAGTAATCTTGAAGATTCTAATTTTAAGTTTGATTGTTCTTTTAAATCAAATTTTACTTTAGATATTGGAGAGATTACTAATTTTTCTAAATCTTTATTAATTTATAATGAACAAGAAGATAATGAAAATAGATATATTTTTTTAGTAAATAATGAATTTTTAAATATAAAAAATTTATTTAAAGAGTTTATAGAATGTTCTTTATTAAAAGATGATTCTACAGAAATTGTAAATTGTAATTTTATTGAGCCAGAAATTCCTGTAATTCCATATATACCTATTACAAAAAACGAATCATTTAACAGAATATTACATTTAGTTCCATGGTTTATATTATTTTTTTTTATAGTTTTATTAATAACTTCTTTTTTTTCTTTTAAAAAATTAACTAAAAAAATTCAAGATAGTAACATAAGTATTATGTGTAATACAAAAAATAACATTACAAATTCAAAAGATAATAATATTTCTAATGAAAATAAAACATAAAAACATATAATTTTAAAAAAAAATATAATACAATTTTTATATAAAATAATTTTTTAATATATATAAAATATTATTTTTATTTAATTAAATAAATTTTACAATGAGCATAATTTTTTTTTAAATGAATATTTTTTAATTAGTTTAAGTATAAAAATTATTATTTTTATACAAAATTAATTTCATATATGAATTATTATAAATATAATTTATTTATTTTTAATTATTTAAAATAAAATATTTTTAATATAATTGTATAATAAATTATAAATTAATATATAAAATATCAATTTATTACATAAAATAAATTTTATTAAATAAAATAAATGGTTTTATTAAAAATAAAAAATATAATATTTTTTTAAAAAATGTATTATTGAATTTTCAATTTAATAACAAACAATCACATTATTAATATACTACAAAACAGCATAAAATATGAAAACATTATTGCAATCTATTAATTATTACTTTCCTTTAAACAACACAAATAATTGTTTATATTTGTATTATTGTATTATTATTCTTGTAATAATATTTATTATAAATAGATGTATTTACTTTGCTAATTATAGAAATAATTCTTATATAAAAATTAAATCGAGTATTTCAATTAGTCCGAATCAAAAAATTGTTTTTTTAGATCTCAAAAACGTTAGATTAGTGTTAGGTATCACTACAGATAAAATAGTTGTTTTACATCGTTATGAAAACAAAAAATTTAGTTCAAAAAAAGAAATTAAAAGTAAAAAAATTTAGATACAATAAAAAAAATTTATGAAATTATTTTTTTTAAATTAATATTTTGAAAAAAAATTTGGAATAATATTATGACATATTTGTTTTTTTTTATAATAATGTTTGTATTTTTTTCACCTAATGTTTATGCTTATAATTTATTCTCTGTAGAGAATTTTTTATCTCATACTTATCATTCTGTGAATACATCTTTATCTTCTCAAACATTATTTTTTCTTACTTTATTGGTTATTTTACCATTTGTTATATTTACAATGACTTGTTTTACAAGAATTGTTGTTATTTTAGGGTTTTTAAAAAATTCTATAGGAATGCCATGTTCTCCTCCAAATCAAATTTTAATTAGTATATCTTTATTTTTAACTTTTTTTATCATGCAACCAGTTTTTCATAGAATTTATTCGAATTCATATATTCCTTTTATAAATAATCAAATTAATATTAAAACAGCTATAAATAAAGGATTAATGCCTTTAAAACAATTTATGTCGCATCAAACAAAACAATCAGATTTATTAATGTTTTCAAAATTAATGAATATTAAGTTACGTGATCATAATATTAATCATGCTCCGATTAGAGTTCTTGTTCCTTCTTTTATGATCAGTGAATTAAAGTTTGCATTTAAAATAGGATTAACTATTTTTCTTCCTTTTTTAATTATTGATTTATTAGTTTCAAGTGTCTTAATGCTTTTAGGAATGATGATGATTCCACCTGCTACTATTTCTATACCATTAAAATTAATAATTTTTATTTGCGCAAATGGATGGACGCTTCTTATTAGTTCTTTAGCATTTGGTTTTTATTCTTAAATAAAATTAGTAGTTAGAAAAATTTTTTATATAAAAATTTCTATAAATTATTTAATTTATTAAAAAAAATTTTAATTTATTTTATATAATTTTTAATTTTTAAATGAAATTTTATTTATATTTTAAATATTGATTTAATTTTTAAAATTAATAGAATTTTATAAAAAAATATATTTTTTTTATATCTAATTTAATTTAAAAAATATATTATATTTTCTTAGATATTTATTATAAGTTCTTTATAATTTAATTATAGTTTTTTAAATATTTGATTGTAAAAAATTTATTTTAAAAAACAATTTTTTATTTTTAATAGTTAATTTTTTTTAAATAATATAAAAATTAAACTGTTTCACTATTAATATTATTTTGAAATTTTTATTTATTAAAATATTTTTAAGCAAAAATTTTTTTTAATTTTTTTTAATGTATAAAAACATTTTCATTTGATGAAATAGATGATATTTTATATTAATTAATATAAATTAATTTTATATATTTTAGAATAATTCTTATAAATAAAAATATTGATATATAATAAATTTTTTTATTTTATTTTTTTTAATTTTAATATATCATCTCATTTCTGAAATTTTTAAGATATAAATTTATAAATTATAAATTTTATAAGATTTTGAGTTTTTATAATTTCAAAAAAAAAAAAAAAAAAAAAAAATGAAAATTTTTAGAAAATATTTTTTAAAATAGTATAAAAATATAAAATTTTTATACTAATTTTAATTTTTAAAAAGATACTTAAATTAGAAAATATAAAAAAATATATTTATCTTAATTTAAATTCTGTATAAAACGCTCTTTTACGTGCAATTGGATCATATTTTATTATTTTTAATTTTTGTGTGGTATTTCTTTTATTTTTTGTTGTTGTATAATAATGTCCAGTTTTTAGAGAAGAAATTAATTTAATTTTAATTCTAGAACTTCTAGCCATTTTTTTTTCCTATTTTTTATTTATTTTTTTTAAAAAATATTCTATACTTTTTTTATTAATTAATCTAATTGCTTGAGTAGATACTTTTAGTTTAATAAATCTTTTTTCAGATTTAATCCAAAATTTATGATTTTTTAAATTAATATTAAATTTTCTTTTAGTAGTATTTAAAGAATATGATTTTCTATGACCAAAAATAGCTTTTTTTTTAGTAATTTGACAAATTTTAGACATTTTAAATTTTTACCTATTTATAATAATTTAGCGTTAAAATTTTTATTTTTTTTTAAATAGAAATATATTTATAATATTTTGTTATATTTTATTTTTTTTATATCTTTTTATAGATTTTAAAATTTCTTTATATGTATAATTTTTGTCTTTCCATCCTAATATTTTTGTCCATTTATTATTTTCTAATTTTTTGTAATATTTAAAAAAATGTTCTATTTGATTTAATGTCTTTGGAGATACATCAGAAATATTTTTAATATTATTATATTGAGTACATATTTTTTTTATTGGTATACATATTATTTTATAATCTTTTCCAGATTCATCTTCCATATTTAATGTTCCTATAGGTTTACATAAAATAATTGAATACGGAAGAAGTGGATAAGGTGTAATTACTAAAGCATCTAAAGGATCTCCATCTAACGATAATGTTTTATTAATAAAACCGTAATTACAAGGATAAAACATAGCTGTAGGAATAATTCTATCTACCGTTAATAATTGATTAGTTTTATCAATTTCATATTTTATTGGAGTAGAAGATGCTGATATTTCAATAATAACATACACTTCTTTTGGTATTTTTGTTCCAGTTTTTATTTTTTTTAGATTCATTTTTTTTTTATTATTAAATAATTGATAATTTTTTAAGAATTTTATATATCATATGTTATGCATATTATTATAGCAATATTTAGAATTTGAATAAAAATATACTTTTATTAAAATATTTTCATATATAGGAATTTTTAAAATAAATTACAAGAGAGGTATAAATGTATGTTATCAAAGATATTTTAAATGAAGAAAAGTTTTTAAAAAATATAATTTCTAAATCTTTATTAATAGCTCAAAATAAAGTAGATGAAGCGTTTATATTTATTAGAAAAACTTATGATATGAATTCAGTTATAAGAAATGGAAGTAAAGAATATATAGAATTTCATGAAGATTGTTCTTTTTCAATTACAGTATATTCTAATTATCATAAGGGATATGCTTCATCTACAGATTTAAATATACAATCTATTAAAAATACTATTACTGCAGCAATTGAAATTTCTAAATATACATCTAAAGATATTTATTCTACACTTCCTAGTATAAATTTAAAAAAATATAAAGTTTTAGATTTAGATTTATTTCATTTATCTAATTTAAATTTAAAAGAAAGTTTAAAAATGGCATATTTAACAGAAAAATACACTTTAGATTTTGACAAAAGAATTGTAAATTCTGAAGGTGGATGTTTTTCTAGTGGATATACAATTATTGCTTTTGGAAATACAAAAGGTCTTATTCAAACATATAAATTCAGTCAATATTCTTTATCTATTTGTGTTGTTGCAGAAAATAATAAATTCAATACACAAGAAAGAGATTATTATTATTCTATTTCAAGAAAATTAGATGATTTAGAATCTCCTCGATCTATAAGTAAAAAATGTGCAAAAAAAGTTTTGTTAAAATTAAATTCAAAAAAAATTATTACTCAACGTTGTTCTATCATTTTAACTTCTGATGTTGCTGCAAGTTTATTTAATCATTTTGCAAAATCTATTTTTGGATATCAAGTTTATAATAAATCTACTTTTTTATTAGATAGTTTAGGAAAGTTAATTTTTCCAAAATGGTTAAGTATTTTTGAAAATCCTCATATTAAAAAAGGGATTGCTTCATCTCCATTTGATAATGAAGGAACTTTAACTAAACCTCGTTTTATTGTAAAAAATGGAGTTTTACAAACATGGTTATTAGATTCTTATTCATCTAAAAAATTAAATTTAAAGAATACAGGTCATTTAGGAGGAATTTATAACTGGATTTTTATACAAAAAAATAATATTTCTTTTCAGGATTTATTATATCAAATGAATACAGGTTTAGTAATAACAGATTTAATGGGACATGGAGTAAATATTGTTAATGGAGATTATTCTAGAGGTGCTTCAGGATATTTTATAGAAAATGGATTGTTTAAATATTCTGTTAAAGAAATTACCATTTCTGGAAATTTAAAAAATATATATAAAAAAATTATTGCTATGAGTAATGATTATGATATTAGAAAAAATATACAATGTGGATCAATTTTTATTTCTAAAATGATTATTTCTGGAAAATAAATAACAATATATTTTACCAAAATAGATTTATTGAAATTATTTTATTTAGTATTATGAAGTTGACCTATAAGCCGGATTCTGTATTAGACAATCATTAATCTTGACTAAAAATCACTTTTTAGTTCTATCGGCTTACCCAGGTTTATAAAGTATGGACCATACGTAAATCACCTATATTTAGCCTTTCTCCAAGCGGAGTTTACCTAATGTCTATATATTGTTACCAATACATACGGTGTGCTTTTACCACACCTTTTCACCCTTACCTAAAAAATATTTTATAGGCGGTTATTTTCTGTGGCACTATTCGTAGATTTTCATCTCCCAGATGTTATCTGGCGCTTTGTCCTAATGGAGCCCGGACTTTCCTCTCTCATTATATAATTATAATTAAATATATAAAAAATTTTTAAGAGCGATTGTCTGGTCAACTTCAATATAAATTTTATAATATTTTTTTAAATATGTCATTTTTTTGTTTTATTAACAAGATATTTATATATATATTGTTTTTTTATATTATACATTTTAGAAATTATTACAGAAATTTTATTTTTCGGTAAAAATTTTTTTAAGATAGATAATATATATTTAACTTTTTTTGAGATAATTTTTTTTTCTAAATTTTTATAACCTGATAAAATTAAAACTATTTCACCTTTACAGATTAATTTATTATTTTTATACTTATAAAGTATATTTTCAGCTGTATCAAATATAATTGATTCCCAAGATTTAGTTAATTCTTTAGCTAATGTGATTTTTCTTTTTTTTCCTAATATTTCTACTATATTTTGTAAACTATTTATAATTCTATGTGGTGTTTCATAAAAAATTATAGTTCTTGGTTCATATTTTAATAAATTTAGTATTTTTTTTCTTTTTATTTCTTTTGATGGTAAAAATCCTTCAAAACAAAATTTATTTGAAGGAATTCCAGATGCGCTTAAAGCAGTAATAGCTGAACATGCTCCAGGTAATGGAATAACTTTTATTTTTTTTTGATGACATTCTCTAATTAAACAAAATCCTGGATCATTAATAGTTGGAGTTCCAGCATCTGAAACTAATGCGATATTTTTTTTTTTTTCGATTTTATTAAATATTTTTTGAATTTTGTTAAATTCGTTATGTTGATTAAAAGATATAATTGGTTTACTAATATTAAATTTATTTAAAATTTTTTTTATTTTTTTATAATTTTCAGCTGCAATGTAATCAATTTTTTTTAAAACTTGAATTGATCTATATGTTATATCATATATATTTCCTATAGGAGTAGGTATAATAAAAATTTTTCCATATTTTTTTTTTTTCATTTTTTTTTTTTATTAACATTTTTTAAAAATTATATCATATCTGTTTATATTATTAATGTTATTTTATAATGAAAGATATAAGGTTTTTATGAAGAGAGTAGTTATAACTGGAATAGGATTAATATCTAGTATAGGAAATAATAAATTTGAAGTGTTAAAATCTTTAAAAAATGGATTTTCTGGAATTTTTTTTTCGAATGAAATGAAAGAATTAGGTATGAAAAGTAATGTTTGGGGTAAAATTTTTTTAAATTTTAATACAAAAAATTCAAATAAATTTTTAAAATATATGAATACAGAAACTTTGTTTTCTTATTTAGCTATGAAAGATGCTATTAAAGATTCTTTTTTAAAGAAATCTGAATATCAAAGAAATACTAAAGTAGGCATAATAATTGGTAGTGGATTTTGTTCTTCTAGAAATTATTTATTAAATTTAAAAAACAAATTACATATTAAGAATGTTTGTAATAATTTAGATCATGTTAATATATATACTATATTTAAAATTATGAATTCTAGTATTTCAGCGTGTTTATCTACTTTTTTTAATATTTATGGAATTAGTTATTCTATTAGTTCAGCTTGTGCAACTTCTTCTAATTGTATTGGTCATGCTTATGAATTAATTAAATCTGGAAAGCAGGATATTATGTTTGCAGGAGGTGCGGAAGCTTTAACTTTAGAAACAGCTTCATATTTTGATAAAATTAATGTTTTATCTAAAAATTTTAATGATAATCCTAAAATATCATCTAGAGTTTATGATATAAATCGTGATGGATTTGTGATATCAGAGGGTAGCGGTATAATAGTTCTTGAAGAATTGAATTCAGCTTTATTAAGAAATGCACATATATATGGAGAAATTATATCATATAGTTCAAATTCTAATGGATATAGTTTATTTATGCCATCACAAAAAGGTATAGAAAGATGTATAAAATCTTCTATAAAAAAAATAAAAAAACAAACTATAGAATGTATTAATGTTCATGCTACTTCAACAAAAATTGGAGATATTAAGGAAATTAATGCAATAAAAAAAGTTTTTAAAAATCAATTTATTCCATATATTTCTTCTACTAAATCAATGACAGGGCATTCTTTAGGCGCTTCAGGAGTACATGAAATAATTTTTCTGTTATTAATGTTAGAAAACAATTTTATAGCTCCAAGTATTAATATTAAAAATTTAGATCCAGAAATTAAAGATATTAAAATTATTACTTGTTATACAAAAATAAAATTAAATATTGTGATGTCTAATAGTTTTGGTTTTGGTGGAGTTAACACAGTCATAATATTTAAAAAATTTTATAAATAAAAATTTTTATAACAAACTTATTTAAATAAACAGATAAATAAATTTTATTAATTAATGTATGGTAATTATATGAATCAATTAGAACAATTAAAAAAATATACTAAAATTGTTATAGATAGTGGAGATATTGAAAAAATTGAAAAATATACTCCATATGATGCAACTACTAATCCTTCTTTAGTATTAAAAGCTATACAGATGAAAAAATATAGATCTTTATTACAAGAATCTATTAATTATGCTAAAAAAAAAGGAGGAAATAGAAATAAAATAATTACTAATGCTACTGATAAAATTATTGTTAGTATAGGAGCAGAAATTTTAAAAAAAATACCTGGAGTTGTATCTAGTGAAGTAGATTCTCGTTTATCTTTTGATACACATAAAAGTATAGAAAAAGCAAAAAAACTGATTTCATTATATGAAACAGAATTTGGTATTAGTCGATCTAGAATTTTAATTAAACTTGCAGCTACATGGGAATGTATACAAGCAGCAAAAGAATTAGAAAAAGAAAATATTCGTTGTAATTTAACTTTATTATTTTCTTTTGCACAAGCGCGTGCATGTGCAGAATCTAAAGTATTTTTAATTTCACCTTTTGTGGGAAGAATTTCGGATTGGTATAATGTAAATTATTCTAGTTCTCAATATAAATCATCTTTAGATCCAGGTGTTCAATCTGTACAAAAAATTTATAAATATTATAAAAAATATTCTTATAAAACTGTTATTATGGGTGCTAGTTTTAGAGATATTAAGCAAGTATTATCTTTATCAGGATGTGATTGTTTAACTATATCACCAGAATTATTAGAAATATTACAATCTAAAAATACAATAATTAAACAAAAATTATCTACTCCAAAAAAGATTTTTCCTAATCATACTGATATATTATCACATTCTGATTTTCTTTGGTTACACAATCAAGATTCAATGGCTGTAGAAAAATTATCTCAAGGAATACGTCAATTTGGAACAGATCAATATTTATTAGAAGAAATTGTAATTAAAAACATGTAATATTTTATTTGTATTATTATTTAAAAATTTTATATTAGGAGAAATAAATGTTTTCTAAAAAATATTTATCTAATGTTATTCGAGTTATTAGCATAGATGCTATACAAAGAGCAAATTCTGGTCATCCAGGAATGCCGATGGGAATGGCTGATATTGCAGATATATTATGGAGGTTTTTTTTAAAACATAATCCGAAAAATCCATTATGGGATAATCGAGATAGATTTATTCTTTCTAATGGACATGGTTCAATATTACTTTATAGTTTATTACATTTAACAGGATATAAAATTAGTATTTCTGATTTAAAAAATTTTCGTCAATTAGATTCTAAAACTCCTGGTCATCCAGAAGTTGGTTACACTCCAGGTATAGAAACTACTACAGGTCCTTTAGGACAAGGTTTATCTACAGCAATAGGAATGGCTATATCTGAACGTTTATTAAGATTATATTTTAATCGTCCTAATTTTAAAATTATAGATCATTATACTTGGGTGTTTGTTGGAGATGGTTGTTTAATGGAAGGAATTTCACATGAAGCGTGCTCATTAGCTGGAACTTTAGGATTAGAAAAATTAATTGTATTATATGATAAAAACAATATTTCTATAGATGGAAAAACTGATTCTTGGTTTTCTGATAATACAAAAAAAAGATTTGAAGCTTATAATTGGTATGTTATTGATAATATTGATGGACATAATTCAGAAGAGATTTTTAAAGCTATTAAATATGCTAAAAAAATTAAAAATAAACCAGTAATTATAATTTTTAATACTATTATTGGTTTTGGATCTCCTAACAAAGCTAATACATCTCATGTACATGGTGCTCCTTTAGGTGAAGAAGAAGTAGCTTTATGTAAGAAAAATTTAAATTGGAAATATAAACCGTTTGAAATACCAGATTTTATTTATAAAGAATGGGATGCTACTGAAAAAGGTAAAAATTTAGAAGATAAATGGAATAAATTATTTTTTCAATATTCAAATAAATATCCTAAATTAGCAAAAGAATATTTACGCCGTATGCATAAAAAATTACCTCAAGATTGGAGAAAAATTAATAAAAATTTAATAAATTCTTTAAAAACTTCTTCTAAAGCTTTGTCTACTCGACAAGCATCTCAAAATATTATTGAATATTTAGGAAAATATCTTCCTGAATTAATTGGTGGATCAGCTGATCTCTCTCCGAGTAATTTAACGAAATGGTCAGGTTCTAAATCTATTAATAAAAATTTGTATGGTAATTATATTCATTATGGTGTGAGAGAGTTTGGAATGACATCTATAGCAAATGGAATTTCTCAACATTCTGGTTTTATTCCTTATACAGCTACCTTTTTAATTTTTTTAGAATATGCTAAAAACGCAGTGAGAATGGCAGCTTTAATGAAAACTAGACAAATTTTAATATATACTCATGATTCTATTGGATTAGGTGAAGATGGACCGACTCATCAACCTATTGAACAAATTTCTAGTTTACGTTTAACTCCTAATGTTAGTGTATGGAGACCATCTGATATTATTGAAACCGCTTTTGCTTGGAAATACGCTATAGAAAATCAAAATGGTCCTACAGCATTAATTTTATCTAGACAAAATTTGTCTTTTAATAATAGAACTGATGCACAAATTAAAAATATTAATCGTGGAGGTTATATACTAAAAGATAGTTTGAAAGATTTAGATATAATTTTAATTTCTACAGGATCTGAAATTGAATTAACTGTTAATGTTAGAAAAAAATTAAAAAAATTAGGATATTCTGTTAGAGTAGTTTCTATGCCTTCTACAGATGTTTTTGACAAACAAGAAAAATCTTATAGAAAATATGTTTTACCAGATAATATTACTAATAGAATTTCTATTGAAGCTGGAATTCCAGATTATTGGAATAAATATATTGGTTTAAAAGGAAAAACGATAGGAATTAAAACTTTTGGAGAATCTGCTCCTGCAAATGATTTATTTAAAAAATTTGGATTTACTGTAAAAAATATTGTCCACAAAGCGGTAAAATTAATTAAAAAAAATCATAAAAGTGTTTAAAATATTTTTGATTTCCTAATTTAGGAATATTTATGTTAGACGATATTATTTATTTAAGTAAAAAGTTAATTAAATTACCTTCTATTAGTCCTTTAGATTTAGGTTGTCAAAAAATTATTTCTAAACGATTAAAAAAAATTGGTTTTTCTATAGAAAAATTTAAAATTAATAATACAAATAATTTATGGGCGTATAAAGGAATAGGGAAAACATTAACTTTTTTAGGTCATACAGATGTAGTACCACCTGGGAATTTAAATGATTGGAAAACAGATCCTTTTGATCCAATTATTAAAGATAATTTTTTATTTGGACGTGGATCTTCAGATATGAAGTGTGCTTTGTCTGCTATGATTATTGCTGTAGAATCATTTTTGAAAAAATTTTCATTTTTTTCTGGAAGAATATCTTTTTTAATTACATCTGATGAAGAATCTTTTGGATATGACGGAACGAAAAAAATTATAAAAATTTTAAAAAATAGAAATGAAAAAATAGATTATTGTTTAGTTGGAGAACCTACAAGTAATTTAAAAGTGGGAGATGTTATTAAAAATGGCCGAAGAGGTTCTATTAGTGCAAAAATAATTTTTTATGGTATACAAGGACATATTGCATATCCTAATCTTGCAAAGAATCCAATTCATAGTGCTCTACAAGCAATTAAAAATTTTTTAAATTTAAAGTTAGATTTAGGAAATGATTTTTTTCAACCTAGTAATTTACAAATTTTTTATATATCTTCAGGTAATGAAAATATTACAAATATGATTCCTGGATCAATTAAAATTGGATTAAATATTAGATATAATACGGAAATTTCTCAAAAAAGAATTGTTTTTAAGATAAAAAAAATTTTAGATCAATGTGGTTTAAAATATCATATAAATTGGATTTTTTCAGGAAAACCTTTTATTACGAATTCAGGATTTTTATTAGAAACTGTAAAAAAATCTATTTTTCAAATTAATAAATTTTTTCCAAAATTATCTACTTCAGGAGGAACTTCTGATGGAAGATTTTTTACTTGCATGAATTCTGACATTATAGAGTTAGGATTAGTTAATAAAACTATACATCAAGTAAATGAATGTGTGAAAATTAGTGATTTATATAAATTAAGTAAGATATATAGAAATATTTTAAAAAATTTATTTATTTAAAAATTTATATTTTTGAATTTTTTTAAATATAAATTGTTACTTTCAAATAATATAAATTTTTATTGAAATATATTTCTTTAGAAATATATTTCAATTTTATTTTATATAAATATTATATTTTAAGATAAAATAAAATGATTATATTTTTTTTGCATAATTTCTAAATTTACTTTTTTTAATTCATTTAAGATCATTTTCTTCAATTTTTTATTTGGTGGTATCATAGGCAATCTTAATATGTTATTTTTAATTAAACCAATTTTTTTTGCGGCCCATTTAATTGGTATTGGGTTTGATTCTATAAATAAAATATTATTTAAATTTATTAATTTTTTATTGATTTTTCTTGCTTGGGAGAATTTTTTTTTTAAAGCTAATTTACAGATTTTAGAAATTTCTTTAGCTGCTATATTAGATGTTACTGAAATAACACCATGTCCTCCTAATTGTATAAAATCTAAAGCAGTTGAATCATCTCCACTTAGAAGAATAAATTTTGAATCTACTAAAGATTTTATTTGATTAACACGAGATAAATTTCCACTAGCTTCTTTAATTCCAATAATATTTTTAAATTTAGATAATTTATATACAGTTTTAGGTAATAAATCACAACCTGTTCTAGATGGTACGTTATATAATATTTGAGGAATAGAAGTGTTTTCTGAGATTTTTTTAAAATGTTGATATAATCCTTTTTGAGAAGGTTTGTTATAATATGGTGTTACACTTAAACATGCAGATATTCCACTATTTTCAAATTTTTTTGTTAATATAATTGCTTCTTCTGTTGAATTTGCTCCAGTACCTGCAATAATAGGAATTTTATTATTAGCAATTTTTAAAGTTAATAATACTAATTTAATATGTTCTTTTTTAGTTAAAGTTGAAGATTCACCTGTAGTTCCTACCGATACAATCGCTTTAGTTTTATTATGTATATGATAATTAATAATATTTGTTAAACTATCTATACAAATTTTTCTTTTTTTATTCATTGGAGTAATTAATGCAACGATATTTCCTTTAAACATTTTTTTCACCATCAGTATGATTTAATATGTATTTTTATTCAAAAAAAATAAAAAATTAATTTTTTTATAAAGTTGTTTTTAAAAACATTTTTATTAAAATTTAAAATTATCGGTTTCAAATATTTTTAAAATATTTTTTAATATATTTTAAAATATTATTAAATTTATATTTTTATTATTTGTTGCGAACATTGAGCTCGAAATCTAAGTATGTGATCCATGATTGTTATTGCAACCATAGATTCCATTATAGGTACAGCACGAATACCGACACATGGATCATGTCTTCCTTTAGTAATAATATTTATGGATTCGTTATTTATATTAATACTTTTTGCTGGAATACGAATACTAGAGGTCGGTTTAAAAGCAGCTTTTATAATGATATCTTGCCCGTTACTAATTCCTCCAATAATTCCTCCATCTCTATTGCTTAAATAACCATGCGTATTTATTTCATCTCTATGCTGACTTCCTAGTTTTTGAATTACATCAAATCCATCTCCTATTTCTACTCCTTTTACTGCATTGATACTCATAACAGAATGAGCAAGTTCTGCATCTAGTTTATCAAATACAGGTTCTCCTAGACCTATTGGAACGTTTTGTGCAATGGTAGTAATTTCAGCTCCTATTGAATCTCCATTTTTTTTAATGGTACGTATTAATTTATCAATTTTAATAATTTTTTTTTTATCTGGGCAAAAAAAACAATTATTTTCTATTTCTTTTATAGATTTTAAGTTAAATTTAATATGGCCAATTTGAGATAAATATCCTTGTATTAAGATTCCATATTTTTTTTTTAAATATTTTTTTGCTATTGCTCCAGCTGCTACTCTCATAGCTGTTTCTCTAGCAGATGCTCGACCTCCTCCTCGATAATCTCTAATTCCATATTTTTTTTGGTAAGTAAAGTCAGCATGCCCTGGACGAAAAGAATTTTTGATGTTTTGATAGTCTTTAGATCTATAATCTGTATTTTTTATTATTAATCCAATACTTGTACCTGTCGTTTTTTTTTTAAAAACTCCAGATAATATTTTTACAATATCAAGTTCTCTACGTTGAGTAGTATATTTAGATTGACCTGGTCTTCTTCTATTTAGTTCTTTTTGTATATCTGATTCAGATATTTTTAGACCTGGAGGTGTACCATCAATTATACATCCTATAGAATGACCATGAGATTCTCCAAAAGTAGTTACTGTAAATATTTTCCCTATAGTATTTCCGGACATAATTTACCTTTTTAAAGTAGAATTTTTTATGAATTATATATTTTAAGAAAATTTGAAAATATAAATTTGATAAGTTATTATTATAAAATAATTTTACAAATAAAATTTATATTTTTATTTATTTTTAATAAATATCATTTTTAATTAAAAAAAATTTGTATTTTATTTGGTTTGATTTTTCATATATAAATAATATTATAACGTAATATTGTGGTAGTAAAAATGAGTAAACAAAATTTTTTAAAATCTAAAGAGAAATTTTTTTTTCGAGAATATTTTAAAGAAGCGAAAAAAATGATTCAAGATACTATATATCATGTAAAAAATAATGTATATTTTTTTTCTCGAAAAAAAAGAATAAAATATCAAGAACGATTACATAGTAATTATTTTTCATGTTCTACTATAAAAAATAAATTTAATAAAGATCCACTTTATTATTGTAGATATGATTTTAATAAAAAAAATTTAAATAAATTAAAAAAAGGATATTATGTTCCTGAAGTTTTATTAGATGTACATGGATTTAATCAAGATCAAACTAAAAAAGAATTGGGAAAATTAATATATTTTTGTATTCAAAAAAAAATAAATTGTATTAATATTATGCATGGATATGGAAAAAAAATTTTAAAAAAGAATATTCCAATATGGCTTTCTAGACATCCAAACGTAATTGCTTTTCATCAAGCTCCGAAAATACTTGGATATGATGCAGCAATTTTAGTTTTAATTGATTTTTTATAACTTAAATTTTTTATTTTTTAATATATTATTTTAATATTTTTATGAAATAAATTTTAAATATTTTTTAATTTAATATTAACAGTTTTTATTTATATTTGTTAGAATATTTCTTGTATAATGTTTGATTAAAAAATATTTTATTAAAAATTTTATTTTAATTATTTTATAATATTAAACAATATTAATAATAATGTTTTATAAAATTGAGGTTTAAATGTTAAAAAAAAATAGATTACGTATTGCTATGCAAAAATCTGGTCGTTTAAGTTATGATTCTAAGAAGCTATTATTAAATTGTGGTATTAAAATTAATTTAGAACAAAAAAAATTAATTTCATTTTCGGAAAATATGCCAATTGATGTAATTCGTGTGAGAGATGATGATATTCCTGGATTAGTAATAAATCAAATTGTAGATTTAGGTATAGTAGGAGGAAATGTTTTAAAAGAACATATATTAAGTAAAAATTGTATTAAAAAAAAAAATATGTATAAATTATTATTAAATTTAGATTTTGGAATTTGTAGATTATCTTTAGCATGTCGAAAAAGTAGTGAATATGAAAATTTACAGTCATTAAAAAATTTTACTATTGCTACTTCTTATCCATATATTTTAAAAAAATATCTTAATAAAAGAAATATAAATTTTAGATCTTTTACTTTAAAAGGATCTGTAGAAATTGCACCTAGAGTAGGATTATCAGATATGATCTGTGATTTAGTTTCTACAGGTGCGACTTTAGAAGCTAATAATTTAAAAGAAGTACATGTAATATATAAATCTAATGCACAAATTATTTCTAGAAAAGGAAATATTTCTGATCTTAAAAAAGAATTAATTCATAAATTAATTACTCGTGTTCAAGGTGTAATTCAAGCTAGAGAATCAAAGTATATTATGTTACATGCTCCTATTTCTAAGTTAAATCAAGTTATGTCTTTATTAAATGGAATTGAAAATCCAACTATATCAAAATTAGTTGGCTATCCTCAAAAAGTAGTTTTACATATGGTTAGTAAAGAAAATCTTTTTTGGGAAACTATGGAAAATTTAAAAAAAGTAGGTGCTACTTCTATATTAGTTTTACCAATTGAAAAAATGATGGAATAAATTTAATATGAATAATTTTAAGAATATTATTTTTTGGAAAAATTTATCTAAAAAAAAAAAAAAAAAAATATTAAGTAGACCTATTTTTCATGTAAATAAAAAAATTAAGAAGAATGTTTCTAATATTATAAAAAATGTAATTTTAAAGAAAGATGATGCATTGAAAAAATATTCTTTATTGTTTGATCAAGTACAATTAAATGATATTAAAGTTTCTATGGAAAAAATTAATACAGCAGATGAAAAAATTGACATAAATTTTAAAAAATGTATTAAACAAGCTATAAAAAATATTTATTCTTTTCATATTCAACAAAAATCAAAAAATTTAAATATTGAAACAATGCCTGGAGTTATATGTGAACACTTAATACAACCAATTGATTCTGTTGGTTTATATATTCCTGGTGGTTTATTTCCTCTTTTTTCTACTTTTTTAATGTTAGTAATACCTGCTAAAATTGCAGGATGTAAAAATATTTTTGTATGTTCACCTCCTCCTATATCAGAAAAAATATTATATATTGCTAAACTTTTTCAAATAAATAATATATATCAAGTAGGTGGCGCTCATGCAATTTCAGCTTTAGCTTTTGGTACTCAAAGTATTCCTAAAGTAGATAAAATATTTGGTCCTGGAAATGAATATGTAACTGAAGCTAAACGTCAATTAAACTCTTTTTCTCAAACTATTTCTATAGATATGTTAGCAGGTCCTTCTGAATTATTAATTATTGCTGATTTATCTTCAAATACTGATTTTATTGCATCTGATTTATTATCTCAAATCGAACATGGAAATAAATCTCAAGTGATTTTATTAACGGATTCAAAGGAAATAGCATGTTTAGTTATTAAAAAAATATATATTCAAATTAAGACTTTTAAAAATTCTATTTGTATAAAAAATTTTTTTAAAAAAAATTATATTATAGTAACTAAAAGTATTAAAGAATGTATTAAGATTTCTAATCAATATGCTCCTGAGCATTTAATCATTCAAACTAAAAATCCGCGTCAAGTTTTAAAAGAAATTAAAAATGCTGGTTCAATTTTTTTAGGATTATGGTCGCCTGAATCTGCAGGAGATTATGCTTCTGGAACAAATCATGTTTTACCGACTTATGGATTATCTAGAAGTTGTTCTGGTATTAGCGTATCTGATTTTTTAAAAAAAATTAGCGTACAAGAATTAACTCAAGATGGTTTTTTAAAATTAGCGCCCGTATTACAAAAATTATCTTTAGAAGAAAATATGTTAGCTCATAAAAATTCTATCGATGTTAGATTATCTTTATTAAGGAATAAAAAAAATGATTGATATTCATAAATTAGTTCGAAAAAATATTAAAAAATTAATACCATATCAATCAGCTAGAAGGATTAAAGGAAATGGAGATATTTGGTTAAATGCAAATGAATCACCTTTTGAACAACAAAAAAATTTTTTTTTTAATAATTTAAATAGATATCCTGATAAAGAATATAAATTATTGTTAAAATCTTATTCTAATTATACCAAAATTAGTTATAAAAATATTATAGCAACACGAGGTTCTGATGAAGCTATTGAACTATTAATTAAAGCTTTTTGTGAACCGAAAAAAGATTCTATTATGATTTTTCCACCTACATATGATATGTATCAAGTATATGCAAATATATTAAATGTAAAAGTTATTTCTATTTTACAATTAAAAAATTTTCAAATAGATTTAAAGAATTTAAAAAAATTTATAAAAAATACAAAATTAATTTATCTTTGTAATCCAAATAATCCTACTGGTACTTTAATTAATCATAAAGATATTATAGAAATTTTAAAATTTACTAAAAATAAATGTTTAGTTGTAATTGATGAAGCTTATATAGAATTTTGTTTTAAAAATACTGTTGTAGATTTAATGTGTAAGTTTGATCATTTAATTATTTTAAGAACTTTATCTAAAGCTTTTGGATTAGCTAGTATTAGATGTGGATTTATTCTTGCACATATAGAAGTTATTAACATAATAAAAAAAATTATTGCTCCTTATCCTTTGTCAACTCCTACTTTACAAATTGCTAGATTTTTTCTTTCTAAAAATAATCTTATATTATTAAAAAATAATATTTTAGAATTAAAAAAAAACAAAAAAATTTTAATACAAGAATTAAAAAAATTATTTTATGTTAAGAAAATTTTTTCTAGTTCAACAAATTTTATTTTGGTATTTTTTCATTCTTCTAAACAAGTTTTTAGTCAATTATTAAAATATAAAGTTGTAACTAGAGATCAAAATTTTAAAATTTTATTACAAAATTGTATTAGAATTTCAGTAGGAACATATAAAGAATGTATAAATTTAATAAATATTTTTAAAATTATTAAAATTAAATAATTATACTTAGTTTATGAGAATATTATAATGAATAAAAAATTTATATTTCTTGATAGAGATGGAACTTTAATTAAAGAACCTAAATTCGATTGTCAAATTGATTCTTTAAAAAAATTTCAATTAGAACCTAATGTGATTTCTGTTTTATTAAAATTAAGTAAGTTAAATTATAAATTTATTATGATTACAAATCAAGATGGATTAGGAAAAACTTTCTCTATACATGATTTTTATTTATATCATAATTTAATGCTTTCAATTTTTTCATCTCAAGGAATTTTTTTTAGTGATGTATTAATATGTCCTCATTTTATTCAAGATAATTGTGTATGTCGTAAACCAAAATTTTCTTTATTAAGAAATTGGATTATTAATAAAAAAAAAAAATTTATGAGAAAATGTTTTGTAATAGGTGATCGTGAATCTGATATGCAATTAGCTAAAAATATTGGAGCAATAGGTTTAAAATATGAAAGAAATAATTTAAATTGGAATGATATTTATAATAAAATTATATATAAAAATAGATTTGCTTATATACATAGAAAAACTCTTGAAACTAATGTTTATATTAAAATATTTTTAGATAAAAAGAGAAAAAATTTTATAAATACAGGAATATATTTTTTTAATCATATGTTAGAACAAATTTCTATACATTCAAATATTTCTTTTTATATTGATGCAAAAGGCGATATTGATATTGATGATCATCATATAGTTGAAGATGTTGCTATTACTTTAGGAAAATGTTTATCTAAATCTTTAAATAAAAAAAAAGGAATTAATAGATATGGATTTACATTACCTATGGATGAAAGTATTTCTTCATGTATTTTAGATATTTCTAATAGACCATATTTAAATTTTCAAGCGAAATTTAAATATCAAAAAGTAGGAGATTTAAGTACTGAAATGATCTATCATTTTTTTTATTCTTTAGTATATTCTATGAAAATTACTTTACATTTAAAATCTAAAGGTTTTAATGATCATCATTGTGCTGAAAGTTTATTTAAATCTTTTGGAAGAGCATTAGGGCAAGCTATTCAAATAAATGGATTTAATATACCTAGTTCTAAAGGTGTTTTATAATGAATATTGTTATCTTAGATCCTGGATTTTCTAATTTATCTTCTATTTATTGGGCAATAAAAAGACTAAAATATAATCCTGTGATTAGCGATAATCCTGACATAATTAGAAATTCTGATAAATTAATTTTTCCTGGAATTGGTACTCCACATGCTGTTATGAAAAATTTATTTAATAAAAAATTAATTAAAGTAATTCAAGAATATAAAAATCCTATTTTAGGTATTTGTTTAGGAATGCAATTATTTTTTCATTATAGTGAAGAAAGTAAAGATGTATTAATGTTAAATATTTTTAAAAATAAATGTATTTATAAATTTAATAATCAAATAATTTTACCTCATATGGGTTGGAATAAAGTTTATTTTAAAAAAAAACATCCATTATTTAAAAATATTTGTAATGGAGAATGGTTTTATTTTATTCATAGTTATATTTCATTAATTAGTTCTATTACTGTTGCAAAAACTTATTATGGTTCTTTTTTTAGTTCTGCAGTACAACAAGATAATTTTTTTGGAGTACAATTTCATCCAGAAAAATCTGGTTTAAAAGGTATGTATTTATTAAAAAATTTTTTAGAGATTAATATTTTATGATTATTCCATCTTTAGATTTTTATCAAGGTAAAATAGTACGTTTATATCAAGGAAACTATGATTTAAAAAAAATGTATATACAAGATTATTATACATATATACAAGATTGTATACAAAATAAAATAAAGAATATACATATAGTAGATTTAGATGGAGCAAAAAATTTTCATAATAAACAAAGTTTTTTATTAAAAGAAATACTTCAAATAAAAAATATTAATTTTCAAGTAGGTGGAGGTATTAGAAATAAACAAGATATTGAAAAATTATTTTCTTTAGGTGCAAAAAAAGTAGTAATTGGATCTGCTATTTTTGAAAAAAAAAATGAAGTAAAGCAATGGATTCAAGAGTATGGAAAAAATTCTATTGTTTTAGCTTTAGATGTTATAGTTCAAAATAATTTTACTGAAGTTATAATTTCAGGATGGAAGAAAAATACTGGAAAAGATATTAATGATATTTTAAGTGATTTTTATTTCACTGGTGTAAAAAATATATTATGTACAGATATTACGCAAGATGGTACTTTAAATGGTCCTAATATATCTTTATATGAAAGTTTGGTAAAAAAATATCCTCGTATGAATTTTCAATCATCTGGAGGGATTGGAAGGTTAAAAGATATAATAAATCTTAAAAAAATTGGAATTAAAGATATAATTATTGGAAAAGCTTTTTTAGAAAATAAATTTACTATGACTGAGGCTGTACAATGTTGGCAAAAAGAATTATTCCATGTTTAGATGTAAAAAATGGATTAGTAGTTAAAGGTGTTCAATTTAAAAATCATAGAATTATAGGAAATATATTATCTTTGGTAAAAAGATATATTCAAGAAGGAGCAGATGAATTAGTATTTTATGATATTTCTGCATCTGTTAAAAAAAAATTAGTAAATAAAAATTGGATTTCTATGATTGCTGAAGTAATTAATATTCCATTTTGCGTAGCTGGTGGAATTAAAACTCTTAAAGATGCAAAAGAGATTTTTAACTATGGTGCAGATAAAATTTCTATAAATTCTCATGCTATTAATAATCCTTCTTTAATAACTGAGATTGCAAATAATTTTGGAGTTCAAGCAGTTGTAGTTGGAATTGATTCTTATTTTCATAAAATTGAAAAAAAATATTTTGTTCACCAATACACTGGAGATTCTAAATATGAAAAAAAAACAGTTTTAGAAACTTCTAAATGGGTTAAAATTGTACAGAAATATGGCGCAGGTGAAATTGTTTTAAATTGTATGAATCAAGATGGAGTTAAAAATGGATATGATATTAAACAATTAAGAACAATAAGAAAAGTATGCAAAGTACCTTTAATTGCTTCTGGCGGAGCTGGACATATAAATCATTTTTATGATGTATTTAAATTTTCAGACGTAGATGGCGCTTTAGCAGCATCTATTTTTCATGATAATATCATTAATATTAATAAATTAAAAAAATTTTTATCTAGAAAAAACATTGAGATTAGAACATGTTAACTATTAATCAAATTTCCGAATTAAACTGGAAAAAAGTAAATCAATTAATTCCAATTATTGTACAAGATATATCTTCTAATGAAATTTTAATGCATGGATATGTAAATCAAGAATCACTATTAATTACATTAAAAAAAAAAAAAATAACTTTTTTTTCTAGAACTAAAAATCGTTTATGGACTAAAGGTGAAACTTCTAAAAATTATTTAAAAGTCATTAATATTATTCCTGATTGTGATAAAGATAGTTTATTAGCTTTGGTTCAACCTATAGGTAATACATGTCATTTAAATAACAAAAGTTGTTTCCAAAATAAAAAAAATATAAACATTTCTTTTATTTTAGAATTAGAACGTATTTTAAAAAATTATAAAAATAACAATAATAATACTTCATATACAAGTAATTTATATAAAAAAGGAATTAATAAAATTTCTCAAAAAATTGGAGAAGAAGCAGTAGAATTAGTAATTGCTGCAGTAAATCAAGATAAAAAAAATGTTTTCGAAGAATGTGCAGATTTAATGTATCATATATTAGTTTTATTTAGTTATATTGATATAAAATTTATTGATTTAATTAAAGTTTTAAAAAAAAGAAATACTTAAAAATTTTTAAATAAAATATTTATAAGTTTTTTAATTGTGTTTAATGTTATTTATATAACAATTCTATATAATTTTTTTTTCAAAAATAGTATATGTTTAAATTATATTTAGGAGAATTTGTATGTCTTTACAAAAAATTGGTGTAATAGGAATGGCAGTTATGGGAAAAAATTTAGCTTTAAATATAGAAAGTAAAGGATATACTGTTTCTATTTTTAATAGATCCAAAATAAAAACTAAAGAAGTAATATTAAATAATAAAAATAAAAATCTGATACCATTTTTTACAATTAAAGATTTTGTATTATCTTTAAATAGACCGAGAATAATTTTATTAATGGTACAGTCTGGAATAGCAACAGATTCCACTATTGAATCTATTATTCCTTATTTAGATTCAGAAGATATTTTAATTGATGGTGGTAATAGTTTTTATCAAGATACTATAAAACGTCATTCTTTATTACTTAAGAAGAAAATACATTTTTTTGGAGTAGGAATTTCTGGTGGTGAAGAAGGTGCATTGAAAGGTCCAGCAATTATGCCAGGTGGAAATAAAGTAGTTTATAAAAAAATATCTTCTTTATTTAAAAAAATTTCTGCAAAAACAAAAAATAATGAACCATGTGTTAGTTATATTGGAGTAGATGGTTCTGGTCATTATGTTAAAATGGTGCATAATGGAATTGAATATGGAGATATGCAATTAATTTCTGAATCTTATTTGATTTTAAAAAGATCTTTAAATTTAAATAACAAACAAATTTCTAAAATTTTTTCTAATTGGAATAAAGGTGAATTAAAAAGTTATTTAATTGAAATTACTAGAGATATTTTTTTAAAAAAAAATTCTTCTGGAAAATATTTAATAGATTTAATATTAGATAAAGCTAATAATAAAGGTACAGGAAAATGGACAAGTCAAAGTGCATTAAATTTAGGAGAACCTTTATCTTTAATCACACAATCTGTATTTTTTAGATATTTATCTTCTTTAAAAAATCAAAGATTAAAAGCTTCTAAAATTCTTTATGGCCCTAATTTTTGTGAAGATATTTATAACAAAGAAGACTTTATTGAAAATGTTAGACGTTCTTTATATTTTGGAAAAATTATTTCTTATGCTCAAGGATTTTCTCAGTTAAAAAAAGCTTCAAAAGTGTATAATTGGAATTTAAATTATTCTAAAATTGCAAAAATTTTTCGTGCAGGATGTATTATTAGAGCTGATTTTTTAAAAGAAATTATTTATGCGTATCAAAAAAATAATAATTTAGAAAATTTATTATTATCTTCATATTTTACAAAAATTTCTAATGAATATCAAAGATCTTTAAGACATATTGTATCTTATTCTGTAATGAATGGTATACCAATTCCAGCATTTTCTTCTGCAATTTCTTATTATGATTCTTATAGATCACCTATATTGCCAGCAAATTTATTACAAGCTCAAAGAGATTATTTTGGAGCTCATACTTATTCTAGAATTGATAAAAAAGGTATTTTTCATACAAATTGGACAAATAAAAAATAATTTTATATAAAAATTTAGATTATAATTTAAGATAAATTATTTTTCAAATAAAGATTAATTTAATAGTAATTTTTATATTTTTAAAATATTTTTAAAAATTTTTAATTATATTATGTTACTTATTCAGTAACCTTCTTAGAAAAATTTTATTATAATTCATCTAAGAAGGTTTTTAATTGAAAAGATTATATTTTTTTTTTGATTTGTTTAAATTTTAAAATGTTATTTAAAATATTAATTATACTTTCAACAGAAGCTTGTATAATGTCTTGTGATGTATAATTTCCATAAAATATTTCATTTTTATATTTAGCTATTATATTTACTTTTCCTAAAATTTTTTTATTTTTTTTTATAGATTTAATTTTAAATTTTTTAAGTAAAAATTTTATTTTAGTAATTTTTTTTAATGCTTTATATATTCCATAAATTATTCCATTTTTTGTATAAATTTTACTTTTATGCGTGATTGCATTATACAAAACTTGAATATAAATATTTGTTTTATTAACAGATTTTGAAGAAAAAGAGATATTTTTTAAAACAAGAGTATTTTTTTTTATAGAATATTTTTTTATAAAAGCTAGTTTTTGTAAATCATAATCAAAAATTTGACCTTTTTTATCAGCTAATATTAAAAATTTTTTATATAATTTTTTTAAGTTATAATCTTTTTCAGTATATCCCATTTCTTGCATTCTATTTTTAACTGCAGCTCTACCAGAACGAGATGTTAAATTAAATTTAATTTTTTTTAATCCAATATCTTTTGGAGACATGATTTCATAATTTTTTCTATTTTTTATAACTCCATCTTGATGAATACCAGAAGAATGAGCAAATGCATTTGAACCAATTATAGCTTTATTAATAGGAATAGAAATATTACATATTTTGCTAATAATTTTACTTGTTTGATAAATTTCTTTATGTTTTATTTCAGTAAAAAAATTTAACATTTTTTGTCTTGTTTTGATAGTCATTATTACTTCTTCTAATGCTGCATTTCCTGCTCTTTCACCAATTCCAGTTATTGTACCTTCAATTTGACGAGCTCCAGCTTGAATAGCAGAAATAGAATTACCTACAGCCATTCCCAAATCATTATGACAATGTACTGATATTATTGCTTGATCAATATTAGGAACACGTTTAAATAATTCTGAAATGATTTTACTGAATTCATTTGGAATAGTATATCCTACGGTATCTGGAATATTGATTGTTTTTACACCGTTTTTTATTAATGATTCTACAATTAAACATAAATTATCTATAGATGTTCTTCCAGCATCTTCACATGAAAATTCTATATCGTCAGTATATTTTTTAGCTAATTGAATAGATTTTATAGCCATATCTTGAATTTCTTGAAAATTTTTTTTTAATTTAGATTCTATATGTAATTTAGATGTTCCTAAAAATAAATGAATTCTAAAATGATTTAATTTAGACATTGCTTGTGCAGCAATTTTTATATCTTTTTCTATACATCTAGCTAAACTACATACAGTACTGTTTTTTATTTTTTTACAGATTTCTTGTACAGATTTAAAATCTCCTGGAGAAGATATGGGAAATCCAGCTTCTATAATATCAACATTCATTTTTTCTAAAGCTAAAGCAATTTCAATTTTTTCTTGAGTATTTAAACTAGATTGAAGAGATTGTTCTCCATCACGTAGAGTGGTATCAAAAATAATAATTTTGTCTTTCATTTTTTTTCTTATATAACATGTTATATTTATTAAATATGCAAATTCTTAAAGTATATAAAAAAGTAATTTTTTTAATTTAATTTTATATTTTAGAATTTTTTATTTTATATTTAAATTAAGAGTATAATTTTCTATTTTTTAAATATTTAGGTTGATTATTTTTTTCATAATTTATAATATTTTTAATATATTTAAGTGTTAAATCAATATTATCTAATCCATATAATAATTTTAGACGATATTTTTGATCAATTTTAAATATGTATTCTATATCTTGTATAATTATTTTATTTTTTATAAGATTAACTGTACATTTGTTGGTTTTTTCTTTTTCAATTAATAATATTATTTTTTGAATTTTTTTTTCAGGTAATTTAATTAATAATAAATTATTATTAATTGAATTATTATAAAAAATATCTGAAAATTTAGATGCAATAATTACTTTAAAACCATAATCTATTAAAGCCCATACTGCATGTTCTCTAGATGATCCACATCCAAAGTTTTTTCCTGTAATTAATATGCTTGAATTTTGATATATTTTTTTATTTAATATAAATTTTTTATTGGTTTTGTGTTTTTTATTATTTAAAAATCTCCAATTATAAAAAAGATTTTTTCCAAATCCAATTTTTGTAGTTTTTTTTAAAAATTGTTTGGGTATGATAATATCTGTGTCAATATTAATAATATTTATAGGAACAATAATTCCAGTATGTATAGTAAATTTTTTCATAAAATATTATTCTCACGATAAATTTTTCTAACATCTATAAAAAAACCAAATATTGCAGCTGCTGCAGCCATAGAAGGACTCATTAAATGTGTTCTTCCTCCTCTTCCTTGTCTACCTTCAAAGTTTCTATTACTAGTAGATGCACATCTTTCTTTATAATTTAATCGATCTTTATTCATTCCTAAACACATTGAACATCCTGGATTTCTCCATTCAAAACCAGATTTAATAAAGATTTTACTTAATCCCTCTTTTTCTGCTTGTATTTTTACTGAATTAGATCCTGGTACAATAATAGCTTTTACATTTGAATGTACTTTTTTATTTTTAACAATTTTAGCTACTTCTCTTAAATCTTCAATTCTAGAATTGGTACATGATCCTATAAAGACTTTATCAACAGTTATTTTTTTTAAATAAGAATTTTCTTTAATTCCCATATATTTAAAAGATTTTTTAGCTGTTTTTTGACTACTTTTATCTAAAAAATTTTTTATTTTCGGTGTTTTTTTATCAATAGAAATTATTTGATCTAAATTAGTTCCCCATGTAATTTGAGGTGCTAAAAAAGAGATATCTATATAAAAATTTTTATCAAAATAAGCATCTTTATCAGATTTTAATGTATTCCAATGTTTTATAGATTTTTCCCAATCTTTTCCTTTAGGTGAAAATTTTGTATTTTTTAAATAATTAAAAGTAGTTTGATCAGGTTGTATTAAACCAGATTTAGCACCCATTTCAATAGCCATATTACAAATTGTCATTCTTTCTTCCATAGTAAAATTTTTAATAATTTTACCACAAAATTCAATTACGTAACCTGAACCTCCTGATGATCCAATTTTTTTAATAATATATAAAATGATATCTTTGGCCATAATTCCTGGTTTTCGAATACCATTTATTTCAATTTTCATATTTTTAAATTTATTTTGTTGTATTGTTTGTGTAGCTAAAACATGTTCTACTTCTGATGTTCCTATTCCAAAAGATAAAGCTCCAAATGCTCCATTAGTAGATGTATGTGAATCTCCACAAACTACTGTCATTCCAGGTAATATCATACCTTGTTCAGGAGCAATCACATGAACAATTCCTTGTTTTTTATGTAATATATCATATAATGGTATATTTGAATTTTTACAATTTTTAATTAATTGTTTCATTTGTATTTCTGCTGTTTTTCCAGAATCAGAAATATCTTTTTTTAGAGTAGAAACATTATGATCCATTGTAGCAAAAGTTTTATCAGGTCTACGTACTTTTCTATTTTTTATTTTTAATTCATAAAATGCTTGTGGAGATGTTACCTCATGAATTAAATGTAAATCGATATATATAATAGATTCTTTATTTTTTGTTGGAATCAAATGAGAATCATATATTTTTTGATAAAGAGTTTTTTTCATATTTATAATTCCTCAAGAAATGATTTTACAATTTCATTACCCATTTTTTCAGTTGTTACAAAGTTTTTATCATTAGAAATATCATATGTTCTAAATCCTTTTAATAAAGTTTTATGTATTGCAAGATTAATTAAATTTGAAATAGAATTCATTTTAAAACTATGTTTAATTAACATAGATAAAGATAAAATTTGAGCAATAGGATTAGCAAGATTTTTTCCTTGAATATCAGGAGCAGTCCCTCCTGCTGGTTCATATAATCCAAAATTTTTTATGTTAAAACTTGCAGAAGGAAGCATTCCTATGGAACCAGTTAAAATTCCGCATTCATCTGAAATAACATCTCCAATTAAATTTGGACATAAAATAACATCAAATTGATATGGATTTTTAATTATTTGCATAACAGCGTTATCAAAATATAAATGAGATAAATGTACTTTAGGATATTTTTTAGAAATTTCGTTAATAGTTTTTCTCCATAGTTTAGACGTATATAAAACGTTTGCTTTATCTATTGAAGTGACTTTACATTTTCTTTTTAACGCTTCTTTAAAAGCTATTTTTGCAATTCTTTTAATTTCATATTTATGATAAATAGCAGTATCTATAGCGTAATGCATATTTTCTTTATGAATTTCTTGAGAAGGTTTTCCAAAATAAATACCTCCAGTAAGTTCTCGAATACATAAAATATCAAATCCATTTTTTATATTATTTGTTTTTAATGGAGATAAATAATTTAATTTTTTATATAAAATTGCAGGTCTTAAATTTACAAACAAATTAAAATATTTTCTAAGAGGTAATAAAGATGCAATCTCTGGTCTTTCTTTTGAAGGTAGTGTATCCCATTTTGGTCCTCCTACAGATCCTAATAATATAGCATCAGATTTTTTACATCCTAATAAAGTTTTTTTAGGTAATGCAGTACCATGTTTTTCAATAGCAATTCCTCCTATGTCATATTCTGAAGTTATGATGTTAATACAAAGTTTTGTTTGAAGTATTTTAATAATTTTATAAGTTTCTTGCATAACTTCTGGTCCAATTCCATCTCCTGGTAATATTGCTATTTTATATTTTTTATGCATATTTTTTTCCGTATAATATAATTTATAATCTTAATATTATTATTTAAATATGATTGATCGTATCATATAAATAAATAGTTTAAAACTTTTGAAAGATAACTTTTAAAAAAAAATTTATAAATAAAATAAATATTTTTTTATTTTTTTTTTATTGTAAAATAAATATTTAATTTCGTATAAAATTTTTATTAATATTTAAAATATTTTTGAGATATAATAATTTGATAAAGATGTTTTAACTAAAAATTTTTTATTTAAAAAGAGTATATAATATGAGATTATGTGATGAAGATATTAAAAAATGGATTTTAAAAAAAAAGTTAATTATTACTCCTACTCCTAATATGAAAAAAATTCATGGAGCAACTATTGATATACGTTTAAGTAATAAATTTAGAATTTTTAAAAAATCTCATGATGCTATTATAGATTTAAATAAATCTTCTGAAAATATTAAAAGTGTTTTAAAAAAAAATATTAGTGATGAAATTTGTATTGCTGATAATAAATCTTTTATTTTAAAACCAAAAAATTTTGCATTAGCCTTAACAATAGAAAAAATATCTATGCCTAATAATTTAGTTGGATGGTTAGATGGTCGTTCTTCTTTAGCTAGATTAGGATTAATGATTCATATGACTTCGCATAGAATTGATCCAGGTTGGAATGGAAAAATTGTTTTAGAATTATTTAATGCAGGAAATTTTATTTTAGCTCTAACTCCAGGGATGTTTATTGCAGCTTTAAGTTTTGAAATTTTATCTGGTTTTTCTAGTAAACCTTATAATTATAAAAATAGATCTAAATATTTTAATCAAGAAAGTATTATTTCTAGTTTGATATATAAAGAATAAAATTTTAAATATGTAATATAAATATTAAAAAAAATAGTTTATATAAGATATATTTTTTTATAAAAAATATTAATTTTATGTATATATTTGGAATCAATATTATGATTAAAAAAAATAAAAAAATTCTTGTTACTTGTGCTTTACCGTATGCTAATGGTCCGATACATATCGGGCACTTATTAGAACATATTCAAGCAGATATTTGGGTTAGATTTCATAGAATGAATAAAAAAATTGTTTTTTTTATTTGTGCAGATGATTCTCATGGTACTGCAATTATGTTAAAATCTAAATCGATGAATATTTGTCCAAAAGATTTAATAAAAATTGTTTTTAAAAAACATTTAAAAGATTTATTGAATTTTAATATTTCTTATGATAATTATTCACATACTCATAGTAAAGAAAATTTATATTATTCACAAAAAATCTTTTTAATATTAAAAAAACGAGGATTTATTAAAAAAAAAAAAATTTATCAATTATATGATTCTTTAGAAAAAATTTTTTTACCAGATAGATTAGTAAAAGGTATATGTCCTAAATGTTTTAACATTGATCAATATGGTGATCATTGTGAAAGTTGTGGATCTGTATATAATGCTAAAGATTTAATTAGTCCTAAATCACAAATTTCTGGATCTATTCCTATTTTAAAAAATTCTACTCATTTTTTTTTAAATTTACCTAATTTTGAAAAAAAATTAAAATTATGGATTAGTTCTGGTATTTTAAATAAAAATGTTGAAAATAAAACAAAAGAATGGTTTAAAAAAGGTTTAAAATTATGGGATATTTCTAGAGATTCTCCTTATTTTGGTTTTAATATTCCAGGATATAAAGATAAATATTTTTATGTGTGGTTAGATGCTCCAATATGTTATATTAGTACTTTTAAAAATCTTTGTTTAAAAAACAAAAAAATTAATTTTCAAGAATTTTGGAAAAGTTCTAAAAATACTGATTTATATCATTTTATAGGAAAAGATATAATTTATTTTCATAGTATCTTTTGGCCATCTATTTTAGAAGGAATAAATTTTAGAAAACCAACTAAAATTTTTGTACATGGACATGTTACTTTAAATAAAAAGAAAATGTCTAAATCAAAAAATAAATTAATTAAAGCGAGTACATGGTTAAAATTTTTTGATTCTGATAGTTTAAGATATTATTTTGCTTCAAAATTATCTGCTTCTATGAAAGATATTGAATTTGATTTAAAAGAATTTGTACATAAAATTAATTCAGATATAGTAAATAAAATTGTAAATCTTGCTTCTAGATGTTCTAGCTTTATAAATAATTACTTTAATAGTATGTTAAGCGATAAATTGTTAGATTTAAATTTATATAATGTTTTTTTAAAAAAAAATAAAAAAATTTTTAAATTATTTAAATCTAGAAAATATTCTTCTATAATATATATTATTGTTAAATATGCAGAAAAATCTAATTATTATATAAATGATGCGAAACCTTGGAATTTATTTAAAAATAATAAATATAATATACAAATACAATTAATTTGTACTATGGGAATAAATTTATTTCGTTTTTTAATAACTTGGTTAAAACCTATTATGCCGGATTTAAGTAATCGTGTAGAGCAATTTTTAAATATTAAACTTTCTTGGAAAAATTTAAATTTTCCATTATTAAATCATAAAATTTCTAAGTTTAATCATTTATATAATCGATTAAATCATTGTTCTTCTAAAATTTTTTATAAATAATTTATTCTTTTTTATGATTCCAGATAATAGATATTTTTTTACAATCTATATTGTATTTTTCTTGTGTAGAAAATATTCCAATTATAGAAATAAATTTATTATCATAAAATAAAAGTGGTGTTATTTTTCTTTTCCATGGAGGTATTTTGAATTTATTAAATATTTTTTTAATATTTTGTAATTTTTTTATATTTGTATTTATTTGAATTTTTTGATTAGTATAAAATCTAATATTTACTAGTTGTTGTTGTTTTGGTGCTTGAATATTTAAAACGTTGTTTTTATGTATTTTTTTTTTTATTTTTAGATATCCGTTTTTTTTTGGTAAAAATATTTTTTTTTTTATATTATGCCAAAATACAATATATTCTTGTATATTGTAAGTTTTTTTTAACCAAAATAATTTATTTTGATAATTCCAGATTTCATTTTTTTTAAATTCTATTCTTGGATTTTTTTTTTTTTTATTATGAATAACATTTTTTAAAATAGATTTTAAAAATTTTAATGTAGGCATCTGCATACCCTGTAGATTAATCCATTTTCTAATAATAAAATATTGAATATCTATGTCCATTTTTTTAATATTTTTAATATTTAAAATTTTTTTTTTTAATAAATTTTTTTTAAAAATAGGTTTAATAAATTTATTTAATAATTTATGTTCTGAATAAATTAATTTTGTAGTTCTTAAGCAATTTTTAAAAAAAAATTTCCATTTTTGATTGATTTGAGGAAGTATTTTATGTCTAAGAAAGTTTCTTTCATATGAAGTGTTTTGATTACTTTTATCTTCAATCCATTTTATTTTTTTATATTTTGCCCATATTTCTATTTCTTGCCTAGAAAAACTCAGTAATGGTCTTATTAAATAATTTTTAAAAAATTTTTTTTTATATGCTATTCCAGATAATCCTTTTGGACCGCTTCCTCTTTTAATTGCTAATAATAATGTTTCACATTGATCGTTTAAATTATGACCAGTTAATAATATTTCTTTTGATTGTAAGTTTTGTTTAAAAATTTTATAGCGTTTTTTTCTAGCTTCAGATTCAATGTTTTTATTTTTAGTATTTAATAAAATTTTTTTATATATAAATGGAATTTTATGTATTTGACAAATTTTTTGACAATGTAATCTCCATTTTTTAGATTCTGGATGAATTTGATGATCAATATGAATTGCACGAATTGTTATATTATTTTTTTTTTTTATTTCGATTAACTGGTATAATAAAACAGTTGAATCTATACCACCACTATAACCTAAGAGAAATTTTTTATATTTTATTATTTTTTTTTTAATTTTAATCACAAGAATCATTATACGAATATTTTTAGAAAATTTTTAGATTTTTAAAAAAATGTACGTTCGAGTGGACTTGAACCACTGACCACTACTATGTCATAGTAGTGCTCTAACCATCTGAGCTACGAACGTTTTTATTTTTTAATTTGATATTATCACATAGAAAAAAAATTTTACAACTTTTTTATATCATTTTATTTTAAATATAAATTTTTTATTTGTAAATAAAAAATTTTTATTTTTTATATTTATAAAAATTACTAATTTTTATAAAATTTTTTAAGGAGTATACATTGTTTACAGGTATTGTTCAAGGAACTGCAACTTTTTTATATATTAAAAAAATAAGTTCAATGTATTATGAATATTCTATTCAAATGCCAGATTTTTTATTAAAAAATATTCAAGTTGGAAATTCTATTTCAAATAATGGATGTTGTTTAACAGTTGTAAAAATTTATAAAAATATTGTTATATTTAATTTAATTCAAGAAACGTTTAAGAAAACTAATTTAAAATTTTTAAAAAAAGGAGATCAAATTAATGTCGAAAGAGCTTCTAAATTTGGTGATGAAATTGGAGGACATATAGTTTCTGGTCATATTATCACTACTGCTCAAATAATAAATAGTTTCAAAAAAGAAAATACTTGTACTTTTCTTTTAAAATTAAAAAAAAAAAAAATTATGAAATATATTTTTTATAAAGGTTTTATTTGTTTAGATGGTGTTAGTTTAACTGTTGGAAAAATTTTAGATAATAATTTTTATATACATATCATTCCAGAAACATTATTAAGTACTAATTTTTTTTATAAAGATATTAATTATTTTTGTAATGTTGAAATTGATGTTTTTTCTCAGACTATTGTTGATACTTGTATAAAATTTATGAAAAAATAGTTTTATAGTTAATAATATATTTTAAATTTTTGTAATAAATATTTTAAATAAAAATTTAATTTATTAAATTTTTATTTAAAATAATTTTATTATGTATTAATATTTTTATTTAAAAAAAAATATTTTATAAATTTATGAAAACAAAACAAAGACTTTTATTTTTATCATTGTTAAAAAAAAAATATAAATTAAAACGTAGTACAGAGCTTATTTTTTCTAATCCTTTTGAATTTTTAATAGCTGTCATATTATCTGCTCAAACACGAGATATAACTGTAAATAAAGTTACAAAAATTCTTTTTTCTATCGCAAATAGTCCTAAAAAAATACTTTCTTTAGGAAAAAATAAGTTATTAAATTTAATTAAAAATATTGGTCTTTATAAAACTAAAACTAAAAATTTAATTCAAACATGTAAAATTTTATTAAAAAAATATAATGGTAAAGTACCAAAAAATAGAATAGATTTAGAAAGTTTACCTGGCGTCGGAAGAAAAACTTCTAATGTTATATTAAATTTTATTTTTAATAAAAAAAAAATAGCTGTAGATACACATGTTTTTAGAGTATGTAATCGCACTGGATTTGCTGTAGGAAAAAATCCTCGATCAGTAGAACGCATATTATTAAAAGTAGTTCCAAATAATTATAAATTATACATTCATACTTGGTTTATATTACATGGTAAAATTTTTTGTCGGTCGAGAAAAATGCATTGTAAAATATGCATTTTAAAGAATTTATGCAAATTTTTTAAAAATCAATAATATTTGATATTAATTTATATTATTATAGATTTTTATAGATTTTTTTTTTTTACTTAGGAAAATTATTTTATGTTTAAAAAAAGTTTTTTTCATGAATTAAAAAATCGCAATTTAATAACTCAAATTACTAATTATAATAAAATTAAAGATATTCTAAAAAAAGAAAAAATTACTTTGTATTGTGGTTTTGATCCTACAGCTGATAGTTTACATGTAGGACATATTCTTCCTTTATTATATTTAAAAAGATTTCAATTAGAAGGACATACTCCAATTGTGATTATTGGAGGAGCTACTAGTTTAATAGGAGATCCAAGTTTTAGATCTGAAGAGCGTAAATTATTAAATTTATCTAACAATAATTTTACATGGATTAAGAACATAAAAAGTCAAATTTATAAATTTTTAGATTTTTCTAATATTTCAAATAAAGCAATTATTTTAAATAATTATCATTGGTTTAAAGAAATTAACATTCTTTCTTTTTTAAGAAACGTAGGTAAACATTTTTCTATTACTCAGATGATTAATAAAGAATCTGTTAAACAAAGAATTATGAGAGTTGATCAAGGAATTTCATTTACTGAATTTTCTTATAGCTTATTACAAGCTTATGATTTTTATTTTTTATATAAAAAATATAATGCTTGTCTACAGATTGGTGGATCTGATCAATGGGGTAATATAATTTCTGGAATTAATTTAATTCATTCTTTAAATAAATCTGAAGCATTTGGAATCACTTTTCCTTTATTAATAAAATCTGATGGTATTAAATTTGGAAAAAGCGGCACAAAAACTATTTGGTTAGATCCAAAAAAAACAACACCTTATGAATTTTATCAATTTTGGATTAATATCTCTGATCAGGAATTATATAATTATTTAAAATATTTTACTTTTCTTGATTTAAAAGAAATAGATAAAATAAAATGTTTAAAAAATAATAAAGTTAAATTTATAAAATTTAAAAAAAAATTAGCTAAAGATATGACAATTTTAATACATGGACAAGATAAATATCTTTTTGTAAAAAGAATTTCTACTTTGTTTTTTTCACATACTTTAGATGTTTTAACTGAAGAAAAATTAAATCAATTTAAAGATTATGGAGCTCCACATATTATTATAAAAAATTCTTTATATTCCATACAAGAAATATTAGTTTTATCTAATTTAGCTAGTTCTAATCGACAAGCAAGAAATTTAATTTCTTCAAATTCTATTTCTATAAATTATAAAAAAATTAATATTTTAAATTACTTTCTTTTAGATTCAGATAAATTATTTAATAAATATACAATAATTACTAAAGGAAAAAAAAATTTTTGTTTAATAATATGGATATAACTATATTAAATTTATATTTACATAAATGATATTATAAATTTATTTGAAAACTTTCTCCACATCCACATTTATTTTGAGAATTTTTATGATAAAAATCAAAATAATTATTAAATTTATTTTTAATAAAATTAATAGTTATTCCATCTAATATATGAATTTTATTTTTTGGAAGAAAAATTGAGATATTATCTTTAACAAAAATAAAATCTGTATTAGTATTTTTTGTAATATACTTTAATATATATTTATATCCTGCGCATCCTGTTTTTTTGATATCAATTTTAATTCCTATAATATTTTTTTTTATATTATATATTTTAATTATTTTTTTTAAAGCGTTCTGAGTAACAAAAATTCCTTTTAATTTTTTTTCATTTGATTTTAATAAATATTTTTTCATATTAATAAGGCTCTAATTATATAAATTTATTATTTTATAAAGTATATTTAAAAATTTTTAATCGAAAATTTAATATAAATTTTAAATATATTAATATAATAAATAATTTTTTATTTTAAAATTTATTGATAATTTTTTTTTTTTAATTTTATTTGAATTTCACACAATAATTAGTTAAAAATAATACCAAAATAATAGAGGTATAATTTTGTGAAATATTATAAAAATAATATAGATTTATTTAAAACAATTATTTTATTTACATCTGTTTTTTTTATTATTATATCAAGTTTTTATATCATTCGTCCATTTTTACAGAGTTTATTTTGGGCTAGTATTATTGTTATTTCTACATGGCCAATTTTATTATATATACAAAATTTTTTTGGAAATAAAAAATGTTTATCTATATTTTTTATGGTTTCTTTATTGTTATTATCTGTTTTTATTCCTTTTTTTATAATATTTACTTCTATAATAAAAAATGCATTTTATTTTTTTAGTTATATTAGTTTAGAAAAATGCATTTTTCCTAAATTAGATTTTTTACAAAATATTCCTATATTTGGATTAAAATTTTCATTACTGTATAAAAATTTTATACAAGGAGAAGAATCAGAAAATTTTTTTAATTTTTTACAACCGTATTTTGGTCAAATAATAATTTTTTTGTTTCATAAGATGAAATTATTAAGTAGTTTATTAATAAATTTATTTTTTATTTTTATATTTATTTGTTTTTTTTATTGGGAAGGAGAAAAAATATGTTATTTTTTAAAAAATTGTTTTTTAAAATTAAATTTTAAGTCAAAAAATTCAATATTTTTAATTATTGAAAAATCTATTCGAGCTGTATTTTTAGGAGTAATAATTACATCTTTAATACAAGGAGTTTTAGGAGGATTAGGATTAATAATTGTAGGTGCTCCATATATAGTTTTTTTTGTTGTAATAATTATTTTTTTCTCTTTGATACAATTAGGATCTTTACCTGTTTTAATTCCTATTGTTTTATGGTTATATTTTAAAAAATTTTTTATATATGGAACATTTTTACTTGTATGGAGTATTATATTATCTATTTTAGATAATTTAATTCGATTTATATTTATTAGATTAGGAATGAATTTACCGTTTTTTTTTATTTTTTCTGGTATTATAGGTGGTTTATTAACTTTTGGTATGATTGGTCTATTTATAGGTCCAGTTATATTAAATATATTTTATAAAATCATTTTTGTTTTTTTTAAAAAACGTATTTCTTCTAAAAATACTATACAAAATATTACACTAATTAAAAATAATTCTAATGATTTTTGAATATTTTTACAGATTTTTTAAATATAATTGTATGTAGTTTTTATCTTGATTAAAGTGAATTAATATTATTTTTCAAGAAAATAATTAAATTATTTTTCATATATTTTCTGAAATGAATATTTTAAAAAATAAATTTTATGTAAATAAAATAATTTTTAAAAATATTAATATATTTTAAAAATTTAATTTAATTTTTATATTTTATGAGTAAAAAATGAATTTGTTAAAACTTAATTATTATATATAATATAATGATTTTAAATATAATTTATATAAATTATTAGTTTAAAATAAAATAAATTTTAGTAATTTTATAGAAATATCATTTTATAAAAAAAAATTAATACAAATAAAATATTAATAATTATTTTATATTATTTAAATATATTAACATTTTAGAGAAAAATATGAAAAAAACAGATGAATTAAGAACAGTTAAACTAGATCCTCTTATTACTCCTGCTCATTTATCAGAACGTTATCCTGTTACTTCTCAAATTATGGATAATGTTATTAAGACAAGAAAAAATATCGAAAATATAATTTCCGGAAAAGATAAACGTTTATTAGTTATTATTGGCCCTTGTTCATTACATGATCCTATAGCTGCTATAGATTATGCAAATAAATTAAATGATTTAAGAAAAAAATATTCAAATTCATTAGAAATTATAATGAGAACATATTTTGAAAAACCTCGTACTGTAATTGGTTGGAAAGGATTAATTTCAGATCCTGATATTGATAATACTTTTAAAGTAAATAAAGGATTACGATTAGCTAGAAAATTATTATTAGAAATCAATAAAATTGGTTTACCTGCTGCAACTGAATTTTTAGATATGGTTATTGGGCAATTTATTAATGATTTAATTAGTTGGGGAGCAATTGGTGCACGTACTACTGAAAGTCAAATTCATCGTGAAATGGCTTCAGCTTTATCTTGTCCAGTGGGTTTTAAAAATGGAACTGATGGAAACATATTAATTGCAATAGATGCTATTAGAGCAACAAAAGTTCCTCATATATTTTTAGCACCAGATAAAAATGGTCATATGACTATTAATCATACTACTGGAAATTCTCTTTCACATATTATTATGAGAGGAGGAAAAAATCCAAATTATCATCTGGAAGATATTAATTTAGCTGTTTCTTATTTAAAAGAATTTAAATTACCTGAAAAAGTTATGATTGATTTTAGTCATGGAAATTGTTTAAAACAACATAAATTACAGTTAAATGTATGTAAATCAGTATGTAAACAATTAAGAAATGGTTCAAAAAATATTTTTGGTGTAATGATAGAAAGTTTTTTAGTAGAAGGATCTCAACCTATTAAAAAAATAAATAAAATGAAATATGGTCAATCTATTACTGATTCTTGTTTAAATTGGGAAGATAGCGTTTTTATTATAAAAGAGTTATCTAGAGCAGTTTTAAAAAATTTATAAAGATATTTAAAAATGTTATATTTATAGATTTTTTTGTATTTAAATAAAAATATTTATTTTATTGTTTTAGGTATAAGGGTTTTCAAAATGCCAGTTATAACTTTTCCTGACGGTTTTAAAAAAAAGTATAAAAATTCAATTTCAATTAATAAAATTTTAGAAACTTTTCAAGATATTCAAAAAAATAAATATATTGCTGGATTTTTAAATAATAAAATTGTAGATTTTCATACTATTATTACGAAAGATTCAAAATTGTCTTTTATTAAAAAAAAAAATAATTTATCTCTATCAATTATTAATAATACATTTGTTCATTTATTAGGTTATAGTATAAAAACTTTATGGCCAAAAATTAAATTACATAAATTTTTATCAGATGAGAATAAATTTTATTATGATTTTTATAAAAAAAATCCTTTAAAAGAAAAACATATAGCTTTAATTGAAAAAAAAATGCGAGATTTAATAAAAAAAAAATATTATATTTTAAAAAAAGACTTGCATTATCAAGATTTAAAAAATATTTTAAAAAAATTAAATGAAGATTATAAAATTAAAATTTTAAAATTCAATTTTAAAAAAAATAACTATATTAGTTGTTATTTTCATGAAAATCATATTGATTTCATGATAGATATAGAAGCTCCTAAAATAAATTTTTGTAAATATTTTAAATTAAATAAATTATCTGGTGTATATTTAAATTCAGATAAAAAAAATAAAATGATTCAAAGAATTTCTGGAATATCTTTTTTAAATAAAAAAAACTTTTATTCATATTTTAAAAATTTAGAGTTAAAAAAAAATTTTGATCATAGAAAATTAAATCTAACTTTAAATTTATTTCATTTACAAGAAGATGTTCCAGGAATGGTGTTTTGGCATAATAATGGATTTTTTATATTTAAAAAATTAAAAAATTTTATTAGAAGAAAATTAAAAAAATATAATTATCAAGAAGTAAGAACACCTATATTAATGAATAAATTTATATGGAAAAAAAGTGGTCATTTAGAAAATTATAAAAATTTAATGTTTTCTACTTATTCCGATAATAAAGATTATTGTATTAAACCAATGAATTGTCCTGGTCATATAAACATTTTTAATTATAAATTAAAATCTTATAGAGATTTACCAATTCGTATGTCAGAATTTGGAAGTTGTCATCGTCAAGAACCTTCTGGAGCTTTACATGGATTAATGCGTTTAAGAAATTTTACTCAAGATGATGCGCATATTTTTTGTACTAAAGAACAATTACAAGATGAAATTAATCTTTGTATAAAAATGATTTATGAAATATATAACATTTTTTCTTTTAAAAAAATTATTGTTAAATTATCTACTCGTCCTGATAATAGAATTGGTGATAATTTTGTATGGGATCAGGCTGAATCTATATTAAAAAAAGTTTTAGAGAAAAATAATATATTATTTTCTTATCAAATTGGAGATGGTGCATTTTATGGTCCTAAAATTGAATTTGATTTACAAGATTCTTTTAATAGAAAATGGCAATGTGGAACAATTCAATTAGATTTTTATTTACCTAAAAGATTAGGATCTTTTTACATTGATAAAAATAATATAAAAAAAACTCCAGTTTTAATTCATCGAGCAGCGTTAGGTTCATTAGAACGATTTATAGGAATTTTACTTGAAGAATATAAAGGTTACCTTCCAATTTGGTTATCTCCTATACAAGTTAAAATTATAAATATTTCACAAAAAAATATTAAATATTGCCATACTATATTAAATTTTTTACAAAAAGAAAATATTAGATCTGAATTAGATTTAAGAAAAAAAAGTTTAGGTTTAAAAATTAGAGAAAGTACATTATTAAAAATTCCTTATATATTAATTTGTGGAGATAAAGAAGAAAAAAATAATACTATATCTTTTAGAAAAATTCAAGAAAATAAGATTTATAATATGAATTTATCAGATTTTATTCAAGAAATTTATAATGAAAATAGCGGTTTTTAAATAAAGTACTATGGAGGAATAAAATATTAAAGGCTGGAAAAGAGTATCAAATATAAGAAAACATAGAATAAATAATGAAATTCGTGCTTTAAAAGTACGTTTAACTGGTTTAAAAGGAGAAAAAATAGGTATCGTTAGCATATATGATGCTTTGAAAAAAGCTGAAATAGAAGGGTTAGATTTAGTAGAAATTAGTCCAAATGCAGAACCTCCTGTATGTAAAATTATGAATTATGGGAAATTTATTTATACTAAAGCTAAAGCTTTAAAAGAACAAAAAAGAAAACAAAAAATTATTCAAATTAAAGAAGTAAAATTTCGACCAAGTACAGATGAAGGAGATTATCAAGTTAAATTAAGAAATTTAAAACGTTTTTTAAAAGATGGTCATAAAGTTAAAATTACTTTGAGATATAGAGGAAGAGAAATGGCTCATCAAAAAATTGGATTAGACGTATTACATAGAATTAAATTAGATTTAAGTAATATTTCTTCAATAGAATTTTTTCCTTCTAAAATAGAAGGTAGACAAATGGTGATGATTTTATCTCCTAAAAAATAAATTTATGAGATATTATTATTAATATTAATTTATTTTTCAAATTATATAGGATATACATGAAAAAATTAAAAACTTTAAAAAGTGCAATTAAACGTTTTAAAAAAACTTCTTCTGGTCGATTTAAAAGAAAAAAAGCTAATTTAAGACATATTTTAACTAAAAAATCTACTTCAAGAAAAAGAAATTTAAGAAAAAAAACAATTATTTCTAAAGCAAATATTAAAGTAGTAAAATCTTTTTTTCCATATTATTACAAATAAAATATTTAAAAAAATTTTTTAACAAATTAAGGATTCTAAAATGGCTCGAGTTAAAAGAGGAGTATTCTCTCGTGCTCGTCATAAAAAAATTTTAAAACAAGCAAAAGGATATTATGGTGCACGATCTAGAGTATATAGAGTAGCAAATCAAGCAGTTTTAAAAGCTGGCCAATATTCTTATAGAGATAGACGTCAAAAAAAAAGAATTTTTAGAAAGTTATGGATTTCTCGTATTAATGCTGCTACTCGAATACATAACTTGTCTTATAGTAATTTTATATATGGATTAAAAAAAGCATCTATTAATATCAATCGTAAAATATTATCAGATATAGCAATTTATGATGAACTATCTTTTAAAAAATTAATAGAAACTGCAAATATACATTTATCTAAATAAGATATTATTTTATATAATATTTCTTTTAATTAAAGAAAATTATAATTAGTATTTAATTAAATGTTATATAAAATTTAAAGAATATTTTTTTAAAATGAAATACACTGATAAGCTTCCTTTAAAGGAAGCTTTTTAGTATATTATTAATTTCTATGGAATTTTAAATTATGAATGATAATAAAAATTATATTCAAGATATTATATTAAAATTGAATAAATGTAAGAGTAAAAATGATTTAAATATGATACGTTCTCAATATTTAGGTGTTAATGGTATTATTACTCAAAAATTTAAAAAATTAAAAACATTAGATGTAGAAAGTAAAAAAAAATTCAGTATAAAAATTAATAAAATTAAAAAAAAAATTTTAAAATTATTATTTTTAAAAAAGAATACTTTAAAAGAAACTATGATTAAAAATTTATATAAAAATAATAATATTGATATATCTTTATCAAGTAAAGAAGTAAATCTTGGTTCAGTACATATTATTACTTATTCTATAAATCGTATCATAAATTTCTTTTCTAAATTAGGTTTTGAAGCATTATATGGTCCAGAAATAGAAAGTGATTATTACAATTTTGATGCATTAAATATAAAAAAAAATCATCCATCTAGAGATAATCATGACACTTTTTGGTTTAATAAAAATATTTTATTAAGAACTCAAACTTCAAGTATGCAAATTCGTACTATGGAAAAAAAAACTCCTCCTGTGAGAATTATTGTTCCTGGAAAAGTATATAGAAATGATTCTAGCTTAACTCATAGTCCGATGTTTCATCAAATAGAAGGTTTTATTATAGATAAAAAAATTAATTTTTCTAATTTAAAATGGATTATGAAAAATTTTTTATTATTTTTTTTTAAAAAAAAATGTAAAATTCGTTTTAGAAATTCATATTTTCCTTTTACTACTCCATCTGCAGAAATAGATATTTTTAATGAAATATCTAAAAAATGGTTAGAAGTTCTCGGATGTGGTATGATTCATCCTTTAGTTTTAAAAAAAGTGAATATTAATCCTGAGAAATATATTGGATGTGCTTTTGGGATAGGAATAGAACGTTTAATTATGTTAAAATATAATATTTTAAATATTCGTTCATTTTTTAAAAATGATTTAAGATTATTAAAACAATTTAAATAACAGTGAGAACAAATGAAATTTAGTTTATCATGGTTAAAAAAATTTTTAAATAGAGATTTAAAAAATTCTTTAATTTGTAATCAATTAACAGAAATTGGTTTAGAAGTAGAAAGTTTACAAAAAAAAAAAAATTTTTTTAAAAATTCTTATATTGGAAAAATTATTTCTATATCTAATAAAAGTGATAAAAATATTTTAAAAATTAAATTCAATAAAAAGTTTATAATTAATGTTCTTACAAAAAAAAAAAATTTTTATATAGGTATGAAATTAGCTGTTGGATTAAAAAATCAAGATTTAATAGATTTTAAAAATTTTGTTAAAATAAATAAAAAAAATAATTTATTAATTTGGAAAATATATACATATTATGATTTTAAAATTTTTGGCAATAAAGATTATATCGTAGAGTTTCCTAAAGATCAAGAAATAGGAATTTTAGTTGAAAAATATTTTAATAAATTTCCAGATGATTTATTAACTTTAAATATTACTCCTAATAGAAATGATTGTTTAGGAATTTTTGGTATAGCAAGAGAATTATCTGTTATTAATAATTTCAAATTAAAAAATAAATTTAAACATTGTAATAATTTGAAGAAATTAAAATATAATAATGATTTTAAAATTTCTATATCTAATCATAGTATTTGTTCCAGTTATTTTATAAAAATTATTAAAAATATAGATTTATCTATTCAGACTCCGTTTTGGATTAGAGAGAGATTAAGAAAATCTCATATTAATTCTATTAATATTATTTATGATGTTGTTAATTATGTTTCTCTTGAATATGGTCAGTCTATTCATATTTTTGATTTAGATCAATTTAACAAAAAAAAAATAAAAATTAGATTATCTAAATCTGATGAAAGTATTTTATTGAAAAAACATTCTTTAGTTAAAATTTTTAAGAATACATTAGTTTTTGAAAATAATGGAAATATTTTTTCTTTAGGTGGTTATATTAATTCTAAAAATTATTTGATAAATGAAAATACTAAAAATATTTATATTGGATCAGGAGTATTTAAAAATAGTTTAATTAATTACATTAAAAAAAAATATAATAAATATTATGTTTCTTATGATAATTATTATAGACAATGCGAACTTAATTTATGTATTTTTTCTTTAGAACGTATTTCAAAAATATTATCTAAATTTTTTTCTGGTATTCATACTTCTAATATTTGTTTAATAAATAACAGAAATATTAAAAAAAATATAGTTTTATCATATAAAAAAGTTAATAAAGTTTTAGGATTTGTTATTAATAAATTTATGGTTTTAAATATATTAAAAAAATTAGAATATATAATTTTTGAAAAATTATATAAATTAATAGTTATTCCTCCTAACTTTCGTTCAGATATTATATATCCAGAAGATGTTATATCTGATTTAATACGCTTTTATGGATATAATAAGTTACCTAGTTTACCTTTAGAATTAAATTCATATATACCAAAAAAAAATTTTGTTTTAAATAAATTGTTTAAAATAAAAAAATTTTTATCTCATAAAGGATATTCTGAAGTAATAAATTATAGTTTTACTGATAAAAATTCTCAAAAGTTATTTTTTAAAAATAGAAAACTAATAAAAATTATTAATCCAATTTCAAAAGATTTGTCTTATATGAGAACGTCTTTATTTCCTGGTTTATTAAAAAATTTAAATTATAATGTAAATCGTCAACAAGAAAATTTTCGTTTATTTGAAAGTGGATTATGTTTTATTAAAAATAAAAATAAAACACTTAAAACTAATCAAAATTTATTATTATCAGGAATAATTAGTGGAAGTAAATTTCAAAAAAATTGGTTTAATAAAGAAATAAAATTTAGTTTCTATGATTTAAAATATGATCTAGAAAAATTTTTATTATATTTTTATAATATAAATAATATTTATTTTAAAAAATCTTATATAAATGGATTTGATGCAAATATATGTGCAAAAATTTATTTTCAGAATATTAAATTAGGATGTATTGGATTATTAAGTTCTTCTATTAATAAATTTTTTAATATTATAAATAATATTTTTGCTTTTGAACTTTTTATAGAAAAAATTCCTATATTAAAAAAAAATCCTATACAAGAATTTTCTTTTTATCCTTATAGTGTAAGAGATATTTCAATTATTATTTCTAATTCTATTAGTGCTTTAGATGTGATTAAAGAATGTTATAAAATTTCTTTAGAAAATATTTTTAAAATTACAATAATTGATGTATATCAAGGAGATAAAATTCCAAAAAATAAAAAAAGTCTTTCATTAAGAATTTTTTTTAAAAATTTAAAAAAAAATTTTACTTCTAACGATATAGAAATATTATTTAGAAAATGTATTCATAAAATTAAAGTTAAATTTCAAGCAGTTTTACGAGATAAAAAATTTTTATAAAATATTTTAATATATTTTTAAAAAATAAATTTATTTTGTATTAATATATATTTAATATTAATTATAATTATTAAACTTAAATTTACAATATAAGGAATTAAATATGTTAGATTTTTTTATTTCAATTTATTTTAATTAATTTGTGTATAAATATTAATAAATTTTTATATTTTATAGTTTGTTATATTTATTTTATAAAATAGAAAAATAAACAAAAAAAAATAAAATATTTTTTGTAACAAAAATATTTCATATTTACAACAAAAATATTTTATTTAAATAGATTTTTTGACTAAAAATTTTAAAAAAATTATTTTTTTTTTTAAACATTTTTAGTCAATTTAAAACTATAAAAATATTAATATAAATAAGAAAAAATAGCTATTTTTTGAAAAGTTTTATGAATCATATATAAAATATTTAATCTATTTTTTTGAATTTTTTTAATTTTATGATTAATTTGAATTGTATTAAAAAATTTTTCTAAAATATCGTGAATATTTATAATTTCTATAATAGATTTTTTATATTTTGTTTGTTGATTGAAGATTTTAATTTTTTTGTTTGTATGTTGAATTTTTTTAAACAGTTTTTTTTCTAGTTCATGTTGAAATAGTTCAGGTTTAATTATAAATGAATTTTTAAAATCTTGATTTTTTAAAATATTTGTAATTCTTTTATTAAGATTTAATATTTTTTTTGAATCTTTAGATTTAAGAAATTTGATCATTGTTAGAATTTTTTTATTAACTTGAAATAAATTAATTTTATTTAGGTTAATTATAGATTTAACAATGTTTTTAATGTTTTTTTCTTTTTTATAAAAAAAATAAAATCTATTTATAATAAAACAAATTATTTTAGATATAATTTTTTTGATATTTTTTTTAATTCTATAGATTAAAATTATTTTTTTTATTAATTTATTTAAATTAAATGAAATATTATAGAAAATTATTATTTTAATAATTCCTATAGAAATTCTTCTTAATGCAAATGGATCTTTATCTCCTTTAGGAATCTTACCTATAATAAACATACCTATTAAAGTATCTAATTTGTCTGTTATAGATAATGCAATACCTATATTTGAAGTAGGTAATTTATCATTTTTATATTTTGGTAAATAATATTCTTTTAAAGCGTGGTAAACTTCTTTTACTTCTCCATTATTTTTTGCATAGTAAGATCCGATTATTCCTTGTAGATCAGGAAATTCTGATACCATATAACTGATAATATCACATTTAGATAAAAATGCTGCTCTTTGAGCGTTTTTAGAATTAAATAAAATTTTTTTTCTTAATAATAATATTATTTTCTCTAATCTATTTGTTTTATCTTCTAAAGTACCTAAATTTTCATAAAATAAAACTTTTTTTAATAATTTTTTATTATCAGATAATTTATTTTTTATATCTTTTTTAAAGAAGAAATTGATATCTTGTAATTTAGAAGATATTAATGTTTGATAACTAGATATAATTTTATTGCATTTATTGGTTTTTGTGTTAATTATACAAATAAATTTAGATTTTAATTCTTTTTTTTTTTTAAATAATGGAAAACATTTTAAGTTATTTTCAAGAATATAAATTATAATTTCTTTAGGTAAAGATAAAAATTTTTTTTTAAAAGATATTATTAATGCAGAAGGCCATTCTACTAATGCTGTAATTTCTTCTAATAAAAAATTATTTATGATTATATAACTTTTATTTTTTTTTGCTAAATTTAAGATATTTTTTTGAATTTTACTTTTTCTAACTTCATAATCTGCAATTATTTTTCCTTCATTTTTTAAAGTAGATAAATAATTTTTAGCATGTAAAACATTTATTTGATTTTTGTTTTTGATTAAATAATGACATTGAGTTTTTCTATTTGGAATTAAACCAAAGATTTTTTTAGAAATAATTTTTTTATTAATTAACATTATAATATTTCTAATTGGTCGAATAAATTTATATTTTTTATCGTTCCATTTCATTAAATGAAGATGTGAACATGTATAAAAAATTTTTTTTGTAATTTCAGATAATTTTTCTGAATAATCTAAATATTTTTTTTTCTGTTTATATATTAACCATTTTTTTTTATCTTTTTTTAGTATTTGAATGTGTGAATTATTAATTTTAAATTTTTTCATCCATAATAATGCTGGTTTTTGTATAATTCCTTTTTTATTAAATGCAATTGAAATCGGTGGACCTTTTTGTATTATATATTCGTTTTTTTTATAATATTTAAAATTTTTTATTTGAATAGCGATTCTTCTAGATGTAGCAAACCAGTATATTTTACTATAAATTATATTTTCTTTTTTTAATATTTCAATAAATTTTGTATAAAAAGATAAAGAAATTTTTTTTAATTTTTTTGCTGGAAGATCTTCTGTGTTTATTTCTACTAAAAATGTTTTTTTTTTCATTTAAAAATTCTCATTTTTTAAATTTTATTTTTTATATAAGAAATAGCAATTTTTTTTGTAATATTTCTTATTTTAAAAATATAATTTTGTCTTTCTGTTGAAGATATAATTTTTTTTGCATCTAGTAAGTTAAAACAATGAATTGCTTGTAATATACATTCATATGCAGGAATTAAAAGAGGTTTGTTTAAATATAATAATCTTTTAGATTCTAAAAAATATAATTTAAAATTTTTTAATAAAAATTTTTCATTAGAGTAATTAAAATTATATTTAGAATTTTCGATTTCATTTCTATAAAATAAATTTTTATATGAAATTTTTTTTTTTTCATGTCTAGACCAAATTATTTTATAAATATTATTTAAATTTTGTATATGCATAGCTAATCTTTCTAATCCATATGTAATTTCTACTGATATTGGTTTGCAATTTATAGATCCAATTTGTTGAAAATATGTAAATTGTGTAATTTCTATTCCATTTAACCATATTTCCCATCCTATTCCAGATGCACCTAATGTAGGATTTTCCCAATTATCTTCTATAAATTTTAAATCGTTATTAAATATTTTAATATTTAATTTTGATAAAGATTTTAAATATATTTCTTGAATATTTTTTGGGGCTGGTTTAATAATTACTTGAAATTGATAATAATGTTGTAGTCTATTTTTATTTTTTCCACTTCTTCCATCTGTAGGTCTTCTAGAAGCTTGAGTATAAGCGTATGATATTGGTTTTTTTTCTAAACATGAAAAAAATGTTTTATGATGAAAAGTTCCAGCTCCTATTTGAATATCTAATGGTTGTATAATTGTACAACCTTGATTTTCCCAAAATTTTTGTAAAGATAGAATAATTTCACAAAATGTTTTTTTTTTATTTTTTTGCATAATTTTTATTTGTTAAATTTATGTGAGAAATTTTTTATTTTATTTTTAAAATTTTATAAATATAATTAAAAGTATTAAATGTTTAAAAAATTATTATTTTTTTTGCAACAATTTTAATTTATTTTATATTATCTTTAATAAACATATTATATTAACTATAATATATTAAAGATTTTATTTTGTTTAAATCTATTTATTTTAAATTATATAGGATAAATAAATAATGAAATATGTTGGATCGCATGTTAGTATTTCTAAAGGAATATTATTTGCTATAAAAGAATCTTATTGTTTGAAATCTACAGCTATAGGTTTTTTTATTAAGAATCCTTTACGATGGAAAGTTCCTAATATTACTGAAAAAATGATAAAAGATTTTAAAAAAACATGTAAAAAATATAATTATTCATCTAAGCAAATTTTACCACATAGTGGTTTTTTAATTAATTTAGGACATCCAGATTCATGTTTGTTAAATAAATCTAGAAATTCTTTGTTAGAAGAAGTTATAAGATGTGAAGATTTAGGTTTAAGATATTTAAATTTTCATCCAGGTAGTCATTTAAATAAAATTTCAAAAGTAAAATGTTTAGAACGAATTTCTGATTCAATAAATTTTATTTTAAGCAAAACTAAAAAATTAATTTTAGTTGTTGAAAATACAGCAGGACAAGGAACAAATTTAGGTTATAATTTTGATCAATTATCTATAATCATTAATGGAGTAGAAAATAAAAAAAGGATTGGGATTTGTTTAGATACATGTCATTTATTTGCATCAGGTTATGATTTGCGAACTAAAAAAAATTATATTAAAACTTTTGATTCTTTTGATAAAAAAATTGGATTTAATTATTTAAAAGGTTTACATTTAAATGATTCTAAAAATATTTTAGGAAGTAGAAAAGATCGACATGAAAATTTAGGATTAGGATATATTGGTAAAAATTGTTTTAAATGGATTATGAAAGATTATAGATTTAAAAAAAAACCAATAATTTTAGAAACAATTAATAAAAATTTATGGTTAGAAGAAATTTCTTGGTTGCAGTCAAAAGATATAATTTAAAAACATATTTCTTGTTTTTTTTTAAAATTTTATAAAATTTTTTTTATAAAGGAATAAAATATGATTAATATATATGCTAGAAAAAGATATTTTCATGGAACACAAAATAGTAGAAAATTACGTTTAAAAAATTATTTTCCATCAATTATTTATGGAAAGAACAAACAATCTTTATTAATTCAATTAAAACAAGATGAAATTTTAAATTTATTGAATAAAAATAATTTAAAAAATAATAATTTTTTTATTGTTATTAAAGATAAAAAAATTAATGTTAAATTAAAAGAAATACAAAGACATCCATTTAAACATAAATTTATTCATATAGATTTTTTAAGAATATAAATTTATATTTTTTTTAAAAAATTAAATATAATATTTTATTATAAATTAATGTGAGAATTATTCTTATAATATGAAAATATAAATTTTTTATAGATTTTATATTTTTAAAATGTTTAAAGATTGATGAAAACTATTTATAATAAAATATTTTTATGATTAAAGATCTTAATATAATCATTTCTGGATGAAATTGTAAAATTATAAAATTTATTATTCCAATTATTAAAATTATTATAGGTAACCAAGACATATAGTTTTTTTTTAAAAAATGTATTATTTCTATATAATTTTTATTTTTAAAATTTTTTAAAATTATCCATAAACTTAAAAAAATAATTATTATATTAAATATACAGAATTTTTTAAAACAATTATCTTTAGAATAATGAGGAAGTTGAGTGAATAAGAAAGTTATGATACCTGGCATTAAATATATTATAGGCCATAATATACAACCAAGTAAGTTTGGAAAGAAAAATTTTTTAAAAAATGAAATTTCTAACATTCCTGACAAAACTGGAATAATCGGTCTAGTAATTCCAATAAATTTTCCAAATAATATTGTTATTAAATTATATGTTTGTAATAATTTTTTAATTTTTTGAATTATAATAAAGTTATTTTTAAAAATTTTTAAATTTTTAATTAAATGTTTAAATTTCCATCCTATAAAATAAGAAATCCAATCTCCTAATAAACATCCTATAGTAGAAGCAATCCAAATAGGATAAAATTTATTATGTGTATGTGCGATTATTGCTCCTAATGATGACATTATTACTATTCCAGGTAAAAAACAACCTATCAAAACAAAAGATTCTATAAATGAAATAAATATAGTGATTAGGATAAAAAACATAGTTGATTGTTTTGAAATATAATTTGAAATTACTTCCATCGTTTTATCCTTTGAATAAACTTATTTATTAGATATTATATTAATTAAACAAAATATAATATTTTTATATTAATAATATTAAATATTAGTAATATTTTTTTATATTAAATATTATAGTTTAATATTAAAATAAAATTATTTTTTAAAAAAAAAATAATATTTTTAATATTTTATAATTTTGTTAAAAATTTTTTTTTAAATATTTTTAAATTTAATTAAATATATTTTATTATAATAAATTAATAAATTTAAAAAATATCTAAAAAAATAAATTATAAAAGATATTATTTTGTATTTTAACTTTTATTATATTTATTAAAAATATATTTTTATTTATAACATATTTTATATATAAAATAAAAAATTTTTTCATAAATTATTATTATTTTTTTTAAAATATATTAAATAATATAAATTTATAAATTATTATTTAATTATATTTATTTTAATAATAATTATTAATTTTTGTTTTTTTATAATTTATTTTTAAAAAATTTTTTAATAAAATATAGAAATTAATAATTTTATAAATATTATAATGATTGATCAATATTTTAATTTATAAGAGATTATATGATATATAATAAAAAATATAAATATAAAACATTTATTCCAAAAAAAAAATTTGGTCAAAATTTTTTAAAAGATTCTGTAATTATTGAAAAAATTATTAAATGTATTAATCCTTTAAAAAATGATTTATTAATTGAAGTTGGTCCTGGATTAGGAGCTTTGACAATTCCTATATGTAATATTGTAGATACATTAAATGTAATTGATATTGATGTTGATATGTTGAATTTTCTTAAAAGTAAAGTAAATTTTTCAAAAATAAATTTTTTTTTAAAAGATGTTTGTAATTTTAATTTTCTTAAATTTTATTCAAATAATAAAAAAAAAAAAATAAGAATTTTTGGTAATCTTCCATATAATATATCTACTTCTTTATTAATTAATTTAACTAAGGTTAATTTTATTATTAAAGATATGTATTTTATGTTTCAAAGAGAAGTAGCAAATCGTATTTTATCGCATCCTAATAGTAAATTATATGGACGTTTAAGTATTTTAATACAATATTTTTTTAAAGTAAAAAAATTATTTGATATATCTCCTAATTCTTTTTATCCTTCTCCAAAAATTTATTCAACTTTTTTAAAGTTTTCTCCACATAAAATTTTTCCACAGTTTAATTTTGATTTAAATATATTAAGTAAAATTACAAAAATTGCTTTTTCTAGGAGAAGAAAGATACTAAGAAATAGTTTAAAAAATTTATTTACAGAAGAGATTTTATTAAAATTAAATATTAATTCTAAATTACGTGCAGAAAATTTATCTTTAAAAAAATATTGTAAATTAACAGATTATTTAATATGTAAAGATATAAAAAATTCATAAAACCTATTTTTTTTTTTTTTTTTTTTTTTTTTTTTTTTTTTTGAAAAAATTATATAAATTTTTAATAAGGAAGATTTATTTATGAGTACTTATTTTATAGGTGATATTCATGGATGTTATGATCAGTTTTATTCACTTTTAGAAAAAGTAAAATTTAATAGTGTTAAAGATGAAATATGGATTACAGGAGATTTAGTAGGTCGTGGACCTAAATCTTTAGAAGTGTTAAAATTTATTTTTTCTTTAAAAAATAAAGCTAAATTAGTTTTAGGTAATCATGATTTAAATCTTTTATCTATATATTTTAATGTAGAAAAAAAATCTATAGAAAAAGAAATTTCTGAATTATTAAATTGTTCTGATTTAAGTTTTTTGATTAATAAATTAAAAAATACTCCTTTAATTCAGTATGATTTAAATAAAAAGTTAGTTATGTCTCATGCTGGCATTTTTCCAAAATGGACAATGAAAGAAGTTATAAAATATTCTAAAGAAGCACAGAATAGATTATCTGGAAAAAATTTTTTAAAATATTTAAAATGTATGAAAGGTGATTTTCCAAATATTTGGTCTTCAAATTTAAATAAGTATGATCGTTTTCGTTTTATTATAAATTCTTTTACTCGAATGAGATATTGTCATTTAAATGGAGAATTAGATTTTAATTATAAAGATACACCTCCTCATTTTAATAAGAATTTAATACCTTGGTTTTTGATTAAAAATAAATTAAAGCCAAATTATTCTATATTTTTTGGACACTGGTCGTCTTTAAGAAACACAACAACACCAGAAAATATTTTTTCCTTAGATACTGGTTGTTGTTGGGGTAGAAAATTAACTATTTTAAGGTGGGAAGATAAAAGATTTTTTACAATTAAATGTAATTTATTTAAATAATATATTTTAAAGATTTTTAAAGTTTTTATAAAATAAAATCAATAAATATTTTATTTATAAAATTTGTGTATATATTTTTTTTTTAAAATAAATTATTTTTGAAAATTTTTTTGTAATTAAAATATATTTAATTTTAAATAGGGAGAAATTGAAAATATATATTTCTTTTCTTCCTATAATCATTTTAAAAAAATTATTTTGAATTTACTAACGTATTTAGATTTTATATTATTAATAATAATATCTATTTTAATAGGTTAAATAATTTTAAAATTCTATATATTATACTGAATGGTTATTTTTAAATATGATTTGATTAAATTATAATATTTTTTTGAAGATGTTTTTAAAATTTTATTTTTTAGAAATTGTATAATTTTTTATATATTTTAAATTATATTAATTATATTTTATTTTTTTTTTAATTTTTTTATGTAATTCTTGTAAACTGATAATATTTTTAAATGGATTTGTGTTTAATGATTGAACTGCAGCTAATGCTCCATTAATTGTAGTATTATAGTAAATTTGATTTTTAATAGCATATCTTCGAATAATTTTTGATTTTTTTATTTCTTCTGTAGAATAAGCAGTATTAATAATATATGAATATTTGTGATTTTTTATATGATTTTTAATATTTGGTTCTTGTTCATTAATATTATTTACTTTTTTTACAGGAATATTATTTTTTTTTAACAATTTAAATGTATTAGATGTAGCATCAATTTTAAAATTAAATTTTATTAATTTTTTAGATAATTTAATAATTTTTTTTGAGTGAATATCTTCAATAGATAATAAAACTTTTTTTTGATTATTAATTACAGTTTGAGTACTTACCATTGCTTTTCCAAAAGCTTCTGAAAAAGTTTTTCCTATTCCCATTACTTCTCCAGTAGATTTCATTTCTGGTCCAAGAATCGGATCTGCATGAGAAAATTTATTAAATGGAAAAATAGATTCTTTTATAGAAAAATAAATAGTTTGAATTTCTTTTATACAAAATTTTTGTTTTTTTAAAGATTTTCCAATCATAACTTGAGTTGCTATTTTAGCTAATGGGATACTGGTAGCTTTAGAAATAAAAGGTATAGTGCGTGCTGCTCTTGGGTTTACTTCAATTACATATAATTTATCATTTTTTACTGCAAATTGTATATTTATTAATCCTTTAATTTTTAACTCTAAAGCAATTTCTTTGACTTGTTTTCTAATTAGTTTTAAAATTTTATGATTTAGAGAAAATGAAGGAAGTGAACAAGCTGAATCTCCTGAATGTATTCCTGCTTGTTCAATATGCTCCATAATTCCTCCAATTAGTACTTGTTTTTTATCGCAAACAGCATCTACATCTATTTCTATAGCATTATTTAAATAGTGATCTATTAAAACAGGATTTTTTTGATTTTCTTGTATTTTATCTTTAAAATATTTTTTTAGATTTTTTTCATTATATACAATTTCCATAGATTTTCCTCCTAATACATATGAAGGTCTAATCATCATTGGATATTTAATTTTTTTAGATTTTTTAATAGCTTCTGATAAATTTATTACTGTAGAATTTTTCGGTTGTTTAAGATGTAATTTAGTAATAATTTTTTGAAACATTTTTCTATTTTCAGCTTTATCAATAGATTTTGCATTTGTTCCAATAATTTTAATTTTTTCTTTTTTTAAAGATTTAGCTAATTTTAATGGTGTTTGTCCTCCAAATTGAATAATTACTCCTTGAGGTTTTTCAATTCGAATAATTTCTAAAACATTTTCTAATGTAATTGGTTCAAAATATAATCGATCTGAAATATCATAATCTGTAGATACTGTTTCTGGATTACAGTTAATTATAATTGTTTCAAAATTATTTTCTCTTAAAGCTTGTGCTGCATGTACACAACAATAATCGAATTCTATTCCTTGTCCAATTCTATTAGGTCCGCTTCCTAAAATAATAATTTTTTTATTATTTAATGTAGGTTTAGATTCGCATTCATCTTCCCAAGTTGAATACATATATGCAATAGAAGTTTTAAATTCTGCAGCACATGAATCTACTCTTTTATATACTGGATATATTTTATTTTTATATCTTAATTTTCTAATTTGACTTTCTGTTTTTTTAGTTAATTTAGCTAATCTTATGTCAGAAAATCCTTTTTGTTTCATTTTTTTTAAAAAATTAATTTTTTTAATTTTATTGGGATTTTTAATTATTTTTTTTTCTAAATCAATAATTTCTTTAATTTGTATTAAAAACCATTTATCAATATATGTTAATTTATTTATTTTTTTAAGAGTAATGTTATGTCTAAACGCATCTCCTATATACCATAATCTGTCAGATCCTGGTTTTTTTAGTTCTTTTTTTATTTTTTTTATAGCGTTTTTTTTATATAATTTAATTTTTGAATTAAATCCATGAGAATCAATTTCTAAACTTCGAATTGCTTTTTGTAAAGATTCTTGGAAATTTCTTCCAATAGCCATAACTTCTCCAACAGATTTCATTTGAGTTGTTAATCTATTATTACTATTAGGAAATTTATCAAAATTAAATCTTGGAATTTTAGTGACTACATAATCTATAGATGGCTCAAAAGAAGCTGGAATATTTGTTCCAGAAATTTTATTATTTAGTTCGTCTAATGTGTATCCAATAGCTAATTTTGCAGCGATTTTAGCAATAGGAAATCCAGTTGCTTTAGATGCTAAAGCAGAGGAACGAGAAACTCTAGGATTCATTTCTATAACGACCATTTTTCCATTTTTTGGATTAATTGCAAATTGTACATTTGATCCTCCAGTTTCAATACCAATTTCTTTAAGAATATTAATTGAAGCATTTCTCATTATTTGATATTCTTTATCAGTTAATGTTTGAGCTGGAGAAACTGTAATTGAATCTCCTGTATGTATACCCATAGGATCAAAGTTTTCTATTGAACAAACTATAATACAATTATTATTTTTATCTCTTACAACTTCCATTTCATATTCTTTCCAACCTATCATAGATTCATCAATTAATAATTCTTGTGTAGGAGATAATTTTAATCCTTGTATACAAATATTTTTAAATTCTTTTTGATTATAAGCAATTCCTCCTCCTGTTCCTCCCATAGTAAAAGATGGTCTGATAATACATGGAAAACCAACTTTTTTTAATATAATTAAAGCTTCTTTAAAAGAATGAGCAATACCTGATTTTGGAACATTTAGATTTAATTTTTTCATTGATTTTCTAAATAAACTTCTATCTTCTGCTTTCTTAATAGATTTTACTGTTGCACCAATCATGTTTACTTTATATTGATCTAATATTTTTTTATGATAAAGTTCTAACGCACAATTTAATGCTGTTTGACCACCCATAGTTGGAAGTAATGCATCTGGTTTTTCTTTTTTAATTATTTTTTTTACTATTTTCCAATGAATTGGTTCAATATATGTTTTGTCTGCAATTTCTGGGTCAGTCATAATGGTTGCAGGGTTAGAATTAATTAAAATAACTTTATATCCTTCTTCTTTTAAGGCTTTGCAAGCTTGAGCTCCAGAATAATCAAATTCACATGCTTGACCAATAATTATAGGTCCTGCTCCAAGTACTAATATAGATTTAATGTTTGTATTTTTAGGCATTGTTTTCTCTTTGATATTTTTTTTTTTTATTTACTAATTTTGTAAATTGATCAAATAAAAATGATGAATCATTAGGTCCAGGACATGCTTCTGGATGTCCTTGAAAACTAAACATAGGTTTATTAAGGATTTCTATTCCTTGTATAGTGTTATCAAATAATGATATATATGTTATTTTTATTTGTTTTGGTAAATTTTCTTTTTTAATAACAAAATTATGATTTTGAGAAGTAATAAATATTTTTTTGGTACTAATATTTTGTACAGGGTGGTTGCTACCATGATGCCCAAATTTCATTTTTTTTATTTGAGCTCCGTTAGCTAATGCTAATATTTGATGTCCAAGACATATTCCAAATATTGGTATATTATATTGAATTAACTTTTTTATAGATTGAATTGCTTGAGTGAAAATTCTTGGATCACCTGGACCATTTGATAAAAATATTCCATCTGGAGATAGTTTGAGTACATCTTTAAAATTTGTATTTTCTGGAACTACAATTAAATTACATTTTCTATCTTTTAACATTCTTAAAATATTTCTTTTGATTCCAAAATCATATGCAATAATATTTTTTTTTTTCATATAATAAGTACAATAATTTTCTTTTTTTTGAGAATAAATATTTATACTTTTTTCTTTCCATATATATATTTTTTTTTTATTTTTATATTTAATATTTTTATTTTTATATAATAAAATATCTTTATAATTTTTGAATTTTGGTATTTTATTTAAACATATAATACAACCTTTTTGCGAACCTGTATCTCTTATTTTTTTTGTTAATTTTCTAGTATCAATATTAATGATAGTTAATATTTTATTTTCTTTTAAATATTCTATAAGACTTTTTGTACTTCTATAATTACTAGATATAGGAGAAATTTCACGTATTATTAATCCTTTAATATGTATTAAAGAAGATTCCTCATCGTTTATATTTACTCCTACATTACCAATATGTGGATAAGTAAATGTAATTATTTGATCTTTATAAGATGGATCAGTTAGTACTTCTTGATATCCTGTCATAGATGTATTAAATACAATTTCTCCAGTTTGAATACCTTGAATTCCTATAGATTTTCCGTAAAATTTACTTCCATCTTCTAAAATTAAAACAGCTTTTTTTTTCAAAATTTCCTCTATATTTTAAGTTTAATTGATATGAATAAAATATTTAAGAGATATCTAAATAATGATTTAAATTTTTTAAAATTTATCATTTTTTAATACATCATTGATAGTAAATAAACCATTTTTTTTATTATATATCCATATTGCTCCTTGAAGAGCACCTTGAGAAAAAGGTTTTCTATTAAATGCTTGATGTGTAATAGTAATTGTTTCTCCTATAGTAGAAAATAATATAGAATGTTTTCCTATTATTTTTCCTGCTCTAATACTACTAAATCCTATTTCATTTTTTTTTCTTTGATAGTTTGATTTATTTCTATTATATACAGCAATATCATGAAAATTTAATTTCATATTTTTTGCAATACATTTTCCTAAAGTAATAGCTGTTCCAGATGGTGAATCAATTTTTTCACGATGATGAGATTCTATAATTTCTATATCAGATTTTTTACCAATTTTATTTGTAGTAGTTTTTAAAAGATTTAATATTAAATTAATACCTATACTAAAATTTGTTGCATGTAAAATACTAATTTTTTTAGATTTTTTTTTAATATTTAAATAATTATCTTTAGATAAACCAGTTGTTCCAATTATAATTTTTTTGTTATTTTTATAACAAAAATTTAAATTTTTAATAGTATTTTTAGGATTTGTAAAATCTATTAATATATCAAAATCTGTTGTATTATTTATTTTGGTGTAAATATTAGTTTTATTTTTTTTGAGTTTTTTTAGTATTTTAAAATCTTTTTTTTTTATATTTTTTTTAGTTTTAATAAAAATTGAATTTAATTTAAGATTTTTAAAATTTTTTATTTCTTTGATTAAAGATTTACCCATTTTTCCTAATGCTCCAGAAATAGCAATTTTAATAATTTTATTATTCATGTTTGTTTTATCCTTGAATTTTAATTTTTATAAAACATATTTTTTATAAAATAATTTTTAAAATATATAAATTATATATTTTAAAGAGATAAATTTTATATAATATAAGAAAAGTATTTTTAACTTATAAAATAATTTTTTGAAAAACTTATATAATTTTTTAAAAAAAAAATATAGCCAAATATAATACATATATCAGATATATTAAATATAGGAAGATGTACATATTTATAATGTAAATCAAAGAAATCTATAATATATCCGTATTTGATTCTATCTATAGTATTTCCAATAAAACCTATAGTTAAAAATAAAATAGAATAATAGTTTTTAGAATTTTTATTTAAAATATAATAATATGTAAAAAGAATCATGATTATAATAAAAATTATATTTATTGTATTAATTAAAATATAGTTCCAAATATGTTTATATGCATACCATCCAAATATAAATCCATAATTTTTTACATATACTATATTTAGTATATTAAAGATTTTAATTTTATTATAAATTTGAAAATTTTTAAAAATAAAAGATTTAGTTAAATAATCTATAAATAATATTAATATAATAATAATTATTTTATGATATTTTTTTATTTTAAAAATAATTTTATTCATTTATGCAAATATTCTATTTTCTTCTTTTTTATTAATATTTTGTACACATCTATTACAAATTTTTGATTTTTCTGTTTCATTATTTTTTTTAATTTTATAATAATTCCAACATCGATGACATTTTTGACCAGTATGTTTTTTTAGTTTAATTTTTATTCCTTTAATATTTTTATTTTTTTTTAAATTTTTTGGAGCTTTTAAATATTTTTTAATATAGCATTTAGAAGTTAAAAATATAAATTTTAATTCATTATTAAAAATAATAAGTTTTTTAAAAAGATTATTATCTAGATATAATATTAATGATATATTTAAAGAACTTTGAATATTTTTATCTTCTTTTTCTTTTTCAATAAGTTTATTTATTTCATTTTTAATTTTAAAAATTATTTTCCAAGTTTTACTATTAATTATATCTTTTTTAGGTATTAAAAAGAGTTTTTTAAACCATTTTTGTATAAAAATATTTTCATTTACATTAGGTATATATTTCCATATTTCATAAGATGTAAATGGTATTATAGGAGTAATCCAAAGAGTAAAAGCTTGTATAATAAGATATATTGCCGTTTGACAGCTTCTTCTATTTTGACTATTTTTATCAGAAGTATATAAACGGTCTTTGATTATATCTAAATATATGGAACTCATTTCTATAAAACAAAAATGCAAAATTTTTTTAGTAACTTTATGAAATTTATATTTTTTATAAAGATGTATAATTTTTTCTTGTGTCTTAAAAGTTTTTTCTATGATCCAAAGATCTATTTTTAGCATTTTTTTTTTAGATAAAGAATTTTTTTTAGGATCAAAGTCATAAAGATTACTTAATAGAAATCTAGCTGTATTTCTAATTTTTCTATAAGAATCTATAGTTTGATGAAGGATTTCTTGAGAAATAGAAACATCTTTTGAATAATTACTAGATGCTACCCATAATCTTAATACATCTGCTCCATATTTTTTAATTATATTATTTGGACTAATAGTATTTCCAATAGATTTAGACATTTTTTGTCCTTTTTGATCTATTGTAAAACCATGTGTAATTACTTTTTTAAATGGAGGTTTTTTTTGAATAATTGAAGAAATAATTAAAGATGACATAAACCATCCTCTATGTTGATCTGATCCTTCTATATATAAATTAGCAATGTTGTGTTTATTTTTATATAAATATCTAGGAGAAGTATGCATACATCCTGATTCAAACCAAACATCTAGAATATCTGAAGATTTATAATAAAAGTTTCCATTTTTTTTTAAGAATTTATTTTTATCTAGTTTCCACCATGCTTCAATTCCATTTTCTTTTACAAGATTAATAATTTTTTTTAATAATTTCTTGGTATTATTATGTAATAATCCTGTTTTTTTATGTATAAAAAAAGGTAATGGAACACCCCAAGATCTTTGTCTAGAGATACACCAATCTGGTCTGTTTTTAATTAATAATTGTAAGTGATTTTCTGTCCATTTAGGAATCCATTTTACATTTTTTATTAAATTAAGTGTATTTTTTCTAAATTTTTTTTTATTAATATTAATAAACCATTGTTTTGTAGATCTAAATATTACTGGAGATTTATGTCTCCAACAATGAGGATAGCTATGTATAATAGTATGAATTTTTAATAAAGATTTTTTTTTTTTTAATAAAGAAAGAATTATTGAATTAGATTTAAAAATATTTTTTTTATATATTTTTTTATGAATATTTTTTTTATAATAACCATAAGAATTAATTAAATTTTTTGGTTGAATATTATATTTTTGACATGCAATATAATCTTCTTGTCCATGTGCTGGAGCAGTATGTACAATACCTGTTCCGATTTCTAAAGTTACATGTGTACTTAATATTATTGGTATTTTTATTTTTAAAAATGCATGTATAAATTTTATATTTTCTAATTTTTTTCCTTCAATATTATTAATTTTTTTATATTTTTTAATGGAAAGAAGTTTAAATACTTCTTTAATTTTTTTTTCAGCCAGAATGAATATTTTATTTTTTGTTTGAATTAAACTATAAATAAGATTAGGATTAATTGAAATAGCTTGACTTGCAGGTAAAGTCCATGGTGTAGTGGTCCAAATTATAATATATATATTTTTTATATGAAGATTTTTTTTTTTATATCTAAATATTTTAAATATTTTTTTTGGATTATATGATTTTAAAGAAAAATATATAGAATCTGATTTTTTTTCTTTATGTTCTACTTCTGCTTCTGCTAAAGAAGATTGGCATTTTATACACCAATGTATTGGTTTTAATCCTTGATATAGAAAATTTTTTTTAAAAATTTTATAAACAATCTTAATTATATTAGCTTGGTTATTATAATCCATTGTTAATAATGGATTTTTCCAATCAGCTAATATACCTAATCTGATAAAATCTTTTTTTTGTTTTAAGACTTGTTTTGATGCATGTTGTCTACATTTTAAACGAATTTTTTCTTTAGTTAAATTATTAAAATTTTTTTTATATTTTTTTTCAATGTTATGTTCAATAGGTAAACCATGACAATCCCAAGACGGTATAAATGGTACTTGATATCCTGATAAATTTTTAAATTTAATTATGATATCTTTTAAAATTTTATTTAAAGCATGACCGATATGTATCTTTCCATTTGCATATGGTGGTCCGTCATGTATAAAAAATTTTTTATTATTTTTTTTTGATTTAATAATGATTGAATAAATATTTTTTTTTTTCCACTCTTTTAATATTTCTATTTCTTTTTGCGATAAATTACCTTTCATAGAAAATTTTGTTTTAGGTAAATTTAAAGTGTTTTTATAATTTATCATAGGTATTTTCTTAATTTTTTATTAATAGTATATTTAAATATTTGTGAAGAATATTTTTTTAAAATAAATTTTGTTAATTATAATTTTTTATATCTTTTATAGTTTTTTTTGTACTAAAATAATTATTTTAGTATAATGAATTTATATTATAAGTATTTAAATATAGGAGTATAAAGTGGCTAATTTAAAATCCTCTAAAAAAAGTATTGTTTTATCTGTTAAAAAAAAACTTTCTAATAATAAAAATCGTTCTATTATTAAAACATATGTAAAAAAAGTTTTATCTTATATCATGATAAATGATTTTAAGAAATCAATGATTGCTTTTAATAAAATGCAATCTTTAGTAGATCGATATTCTATTAAAAAAATTATACATAAAAATAAAGCAGCGCGATATAAATCTAATTTATTTAAAAAAATTAAAAATATACCGAAATAAGTATTTTTTATTTAATAAAAATTTTAAGAAAAGCAGTATTTTTTCTAAATTTTAGATAAATTTATGAAATTAATACCGCTTTATATTTTATTATCATGTTGTTAAATTTTGAAAAAATTTTTTTACACCATCAAAAAATTTTTTAGATTTAGGATTATTTTTTTCTCCTTTTGTTCCTTTTAAACTATTATTTAAGTTTTTTAATAATGTTTTTTGATATTGATTTAGATTAATTGGAGTTTCTACTATAATTTTACATAATAAATCTCCTGTCATGTAATTTCTAATTGATTGTACTCCTTTTCCTTTAATTCTAAATATTTTTCCTGTTTGTGTTTCTGGTGGAATTTTAATTTTAACTTTTGTATTTAAAGTTGGAACTTCAACTATTCCACCTAATGCTGCTAGAGTGAAATTAATAGGAATTTCGCAATATAAATCATTTTTTTGTCTTGTAAAAATAGAATGTTTTTTAATATTTATTTTTATATATAAATCTCCAGAAGAAGCTCCATTTTCTCCTGCTTCACCTTCGTTATTTAATCTAATTTTATCATTATTATCTATTCCAGCTGGAATTTTTATAGATAATTTTTTTGATTTTTGAATTCTTCCATGTCCATTACAAGTGGAACATGGATTTTTTATAAATTTTCCTTGTCCTTGACAGGAAGGGCAAGTTTGCTGTACTGTAAAAAATCCTTTTCTCATATGTATATTTCCTTTTCCATGGCATGTATTACAATTTTCTGGTACAGTTCCTTTTTGTGTTTTTTTTCCATCACATGAATGACATTTTTGTAAAGATGGAATATGAATTTCTTTTACTGTTCCTTTTACTGCTTCTTCTAAATTTAATGAAATATTATATTGAAGATCAGAACCTCTATAATTTTCTCTTTGATTATTGCTTTCAAATATATCTCCAAATACGTCTCCAAAGATATCACCAAAATCTGTAGAACTAGTAAAAGATCCGTTAAAATCACTTCCAGAAGAATTTTGTTCAAAAGCAGAATGCCCATATTGATCATATGCTGATCTTTTTTCTGGATTAATTAAAATTTCATAAGCTTCTTTAATTTCTTTAAATTTTTTTTCTGAATATTTACTGTTATTATTTCTGTCAGGATGATATTTTACTGCTAATCTTTTATAAGCTCTTTTGATTTCTCTATCATTGGCTGATTTTGAAATATTTAAAATTTCATAGTAATCTTTCTTATTCATTTTTAATCTCTTTAAAAATATTTATTATATATATTTTAAACGGGCGTAGATTTTTTTATTCTGCGCCCGTTTATACTTTAAAATTAATAAATATATAATAGTATTAAATTTATTTTTTCGGTTCTTTAACTTCTTCAAATTCTGCATCTACTACTTTTGGATCTTTTGTTGTATTAGAAGAATTATTATTTTTATTAGATTCTGTAGATTGATTATTGTTTTTAATAGCTTCTATTAATTTTGATGATACTTTTAGTAGTTCTTGTATTTTAGATTCAATATCTTGTTTGTTTTCTGTTTTTAAAGCTTCATCTAAATTTTTTAGTGCTAATTCAATAGATTCTTTATCTTGAATATTAAGTTTATCTTTAACTTCTTCTAGTTGTTTTTTAGTACTATGAGAAATTTGATCTCCTTGATTTCTAGTTTGTACTAGTTCTTCAAATTTTCTATCTTCTTCAGAATGTTTTTCTGCATCTGAAATCATTTTTTTTATTTCTTCTTCTTTTAATCCTGAAGAAGCTTGTATTGTAATTTTTTGCTCTTTTCCAGTTTTTTTATCTTTTGCAGAAACATGTAAAATTCCATCAGCATCAATATCAAATGTTACTTCTATTTGAGCCATTCCTCTAGGTGCTGGTTGTATACCATCTAAATTAAATTGACCTAAAGATTTATTATCATAAGATTTTTTGCGTTCTCCTTGTAATACATGTATAGTTACAGCTGATTGATTATCTTCTGCTGTAGAAAATATTTGACTATGTTTAGTTGGTATTGTTGTATTTTTATTGATTAAAGTAGTCATTACACCACCCATAGTTTCTATTCCTAAAGATAATGGTGTAACATCTAATAATAAAACATCTTTTACATCTCCTGCTAATACTCCTCCTTGTACTGCTGCACCTACAGCAACTGCTTCATCTGGATTTACATCTTTTCTCGGTTTTTTTTCAAAAAATTCTGATACTTTTTTTTGAACCATCGGCATTCTTGTTTGACCACCGACTAATATAATATCATTTATATCTTTTATAGATAATTTTGCATCTTGTAGAGCTATTTTTACAGGATTAATAGATTTTTCTATTAAATCTTCTACTAGTGATTCTAATTTAGATCGGGTAACTTTTATATTTAGATGTTTTGGTCCATTTGAATCTGCTGTAATATATGGTAAATTAATATTTGTTTCTTGAGTAGAAGATAATTCTATTTTAGCTTTTTCTGCTGCTTCTTTTAATCTTTGCATAGCTAATGAATCATTTTTTAAATTAAATCCTTGTTGTTGTTGAAACTCTTGTACTAAGTAGTTAATTAATCTACTATCAAAATCTTCTCCACCTAAATGTGTATCTCCGTTAGTTGCCAATACTTCAAATGTTTTTTCTTTATCTACTTCATCTATTTCTATAATAGAAATATCAAATGTTCCTCCTCCTAAATCGTATACTGCAATAGTTTTATTTCCTTTATTTTTATCTAATCCATATGCTAATGCTGCTGCAGTAGGTTCATTAATAATTCTTTTAACATTTAATCCTGCTATTTTTCCTGCATCTTTTGTTGCTTGTCTTTGAGTATCATTAAAATATGCTGGTACTGTAATAACAGCTTCTGTTACTTTAACTCCTAAATAATCTTCTGCAGTTTTTTTCATTTTTTTTAAAACTTCGGCAGAGATTTGAGGAGGAGCAATTTTTTTATTTTTTATATTAATCCATGCATCATTATTATCTGATTTAACAATTTCATAAGGCATGATAGAAAGATCACGTTGTACTTCTTGATCTGTAAATTTTCTACCAATTAATCTTTTAATTGCAAAAAGTGTGTTTTTTGGATTTGTTACTGCTTGTCTTTTAGCAGGTTGTCCAACTAGAATTTCTCCATTTTCAGTATAAGCAATAATTGAAGGTGTAGTACGTTCTCCTTCTGAATTTTCTAATACTTTTGCTTTATTACCATCCATAATAGCAACACAAGAATTTGTAGTTCCTAAATCTATTCCAATAATTTTACTCATCTTATCTCCTTTGTTACGATATTTGAAAATTAAAAATTTTTAATAGAATTTATAAAAATTTTAATATTTTAAAAAAAATTATATAAATTTATTATTATCAATAACAATAAAATGTGGGCTATTTAAAATACCTCAAGTCTTTTAGAATAAATTATTTTTAAATATGTTTAAAATATTTATCTTATAATTTTATAATATTTTTAAAAAATATCTTAACAATGTTATTATACTTGAAAAATGATTTTTTTTACATGAGATATATTCCACAGAATAAAAATATTTATAATATAAATATTTTTAATCTGTAAAAAATATTTTTTATCTTGGAGGTAACATGCATCATCAAAATATTATACAATATATGAATTTTTTTTCTTTTATATTTTTTATATTTTCTTTTTGTTGTATTTCATTATTTTTTAGTTGGATTTTAGGAGGTAGATCTACTTCTCAAGATAAAAATATTCCTTTTGAATCTGGAGCTCCTTCTACTGGTAATTCTCATTTAAGATTTTCAATAAAATTTTATTTAATAGCTATGTTCTTTGTAATATTTGATATAGAGTCTTTATATATATATTCTTGGTCTACATGTATTAGAGAAACCAAATGGATTGGATTAATTGAAATGTCTTTTTTTATTTTTATGATATTATTATCTTTAATATATTTATTTAGAATTAAAACACTAAAGTTATTTGAAAATAATAGATTTAAAAACAATAATTCATCTTAATAATATGAGGATTTAATGAAATATACTTTAACAAAAATAAATTTTAAAAAAAATAATCAAAAAAAAGAAAAAATAACTGATGATCCTATTAAAATTGCAATAAAAAACAATATTTTTTTTGGAAATTTAAAAAAAGTATTAAATTATTTAATTAATTGGGGTAGAAAAAATTCTTTATGGCCTTATAATTTTGGATTATCATGTTGTTATGTTGAAATGGTAACATCTTTTACCGCAGTACATGATATCTCTCGTTTTGGATCAGAAGTATTAAGAGCATCTCCTAGACAAGCAGATGTTATGATTGTTGCTGGAACTCCATTTATAAAAATGGCTCCTATTATTAAACGTTTGTATGATCAAATGTTAGAACCAAAATGGGTGATTTCTATGGGTTCTTGTGCAAATTCTGGAGGAATGTATGATATTTATTCAGTTGTTCAAGGTATCGATAAAATTTTACCTGTAGATGTTTATATACCTGGTTGTCCACCTAGACCTGAAGCTTATATTCAAGGATTAATGCTTTTACAAAATTCTATTTCAAAAGAAAGAAGACCTTTATCTTGGATTATAGGAGATCAAAAAATTTATAAAGCAAATCTAAAATCTAGAAAAGAAAAAAATCGTTTTAAAATAACTTCTTTATACAATTTTAAAAATCCAAATAAAGTATAATTTATATTTTTTAAAATTATATAAATTAGTTTGATTATAGAATTTTATAGTAAGGTATAAAAAAATTTATGAATAATAATACTTTTTTTTCTAAAAAAAACACATGGGACAAGTATTTTAAATTTCCTATTGTTAAGGAATTATGTAATGTTTTTGGCGTAGAAAGTTTTTTTATACAAAAAACTTCTATTAATCATCCAGTTATTTGGATTAGTAAAGAAAATTTATTAAATTTTATAAATTTTTTATATAAAAATAATTATTATAATATGTTATTTGATTTACATGCAATAGATGAAAGAGTACGTATTAATAAAAAGAATTTTCCTAAATCTGATTTTTCTGTTTTTTATTATTTTCTATCTATTGATAATAATTCAGATTTAATGTTAAAAGTGCCTTTATTTGAAAATGATTTAAATATTCCAACAATAACTAATTTTTATTCAAATGCAAATTGGTATGAAAGAGAAGTGTGGGATATGTTTGGTATTTATTTTTTAGGACATCCATGTTTAAAGCGTATTTTAATGCCCAAAAATTGGATAGGTCATCCTTTAAGAAAAGATTATCCTGCAAGAGCTACAGAATTTTCTTTATATACTTTAACAAAAGAAGTACAAGAATTAGAAATGTCTTCTTTAAAATTTGATCCAAAAGAATGGGGTATGCAAAAAAGTCATCATAATGAAGATTTTATGTTTTTAAATTTAGGACCAAATCATCCTTCTGCACATGGTGCATTTCGTATTATATTACAGTTAAAAGGAGAAAAAATTATTAATTGTGTTCCAGAGATTGGATATCATCATAGAGGTGCAGAAAAAATGAGTGAAAGACAGTCTTGGCATAGTTATATTCCTTATACTGATCGTATTGAGTATTTGGGTGGATGTGTGAATGAAATGCCATATGTTTTAGCTCTTGAAAAATTATCTGGAATAGTTGTATCTTCTCGTGTTCAATGTATTAGAGTAATGCTTTCAGAGTTATTTCGTATCAATAGTCATTTATTATATATTTCAACTTTTATTCAAGATGTTGGATCTATGAGTTCTGTTTTTTTAGCATTTACAGATCGTCAAAAAATTTATGATGTTATAGAATTAATTACAGGATTTCGTATGCATCCTGCTTGGTTTAGAATTGGAGGTTTAGCACATGATTTACCGAAAGGTTGGGAAAAAGTATTGCAAGAATTATTAGATTGGTTACCTAAAAGATTAAATTTATATACAAATATTGCATTAAAAAATAGTATTTTAATTACCAGGTCTAAAGGTATTGCTGCTTATAATAAGAAAGAAGCATTATCTTGGGGAATTACAGGAGCTGGATTAAGAGCAACAGGAGTAAATTTTGATTTAAGAAAAAATAGACCATATTCAGGATATGAAAATTTTGATTTTGAAATACCGATAGGAAATGAAATTAGTGATTGTTACAATAGAGTTCTTTTAAAAATGCAAGAAATATATGAAAGTTTAAAAATTTTAAAACAATGTTTAAAAAATATGCCTGAAGGTGAATATAAATCTAATCATCCTTTAACTACTCCTCCTGCTAAAGAAAATACATTACAAGATATAGAAACTTTAATTACACATTTTTTACAAGTTTCGTGGGGAACAGTAATTCCATTTGGAGAAAATTTACAGATGATTGAGGCAACTAAAGGTATTAATAGTTATTATATAATTAGTGACGGAGGAACAATGAGTTATCGTACTAGAATTAGAACTCCTAGTTTTGCTCATTTACAACAAATTCCTTCTGTTATCAAAGGTAGTTGTATATCAGATTTAATTACATACTTAGGAAGTATTGATTTTGTTATGTCAGATGTAGATAGGTAAAAGTCAAATGAATAAAAAAAAAGTTTTTAATCAAAAAGTATTTGTTATTAATAATTTAATATGTAAAGAGATTCGTTGTTTAAAAAAACATGTTCAAGATAATCGATCAATTTTAATTGAATCTTTAAAAATTGTACAAAAATATTATGGATGGGTATCTGATAATTCTATGATATTTCTTTCAGAGATATTGAAAATTCCAGTAAGTGAAATAGAAAGTGTAGCTACCTTTTATAGTCAAATTTTTAGAAATCCTGTAGGACGTTATGTTATAAAATTTTGTGATAGTGTCGTATGTTATATTACTGGATATAAAAAAATTAAAAAAACATTAGAAAAAAAATTATGTATTAAATGCGGTGAAACTACTACAGATAATAATTTCACATTATTACCGATTTGTTGTTTAGGTGCATGTGATAAAGGACCTGTACTTATGATTAATAATAAAACATATTTTCATTTAAATAAAAGTTCTATTTTAAAAATTTTGGATTCATTAAAATGAATAATAACAATTTATTAGAAGAATCACATCCTTTAACTTGGCGTTTTAGAAAAGATAAAAAAACTGTATGGATTAAAGAATATATTAAAAAAAATGGTTATTTTGCTTTAAAGAAAAGTTTAAATGAAATGACTTCTAAGCAAGTTATTGATAAAGTGATTCAATCAGGTTTAAAAGGAAGAGGAGGAGCTGGATTTCCAACTGGTGTAAAATGGAGTTTAATGCCTCAAGATATGAAATATAAGAAAAAATATTTAATATGTAATGCAGATGAAATGGAACCAGGAACTTATAAAGATAGATGGATAATTGAAAATTCTCCTCATCAATTAATTGAAGGAATGATTATTGCAGCATATGCTTTAAATGTTTCATCTGGATATATTTTTTTACGCGGAGAATATTTTACTCCAGAAAAAATATTAATTAAAGCTTTACATGAATCATATAAAAATAATTTTTTAGGTAGAAATATATTAAATAGTAGTTTTTCTTTTAATCTTTATTTACATACTGGAGCAGGAAGATATATTTGTGGAGAAGAAACAGCTTTAATTAATTCATTAGAAGGAAAAAGAGCAAATCCTAGAATTAAACCTCCATTTCCTGCTAATATAGGATTATGGGGAAATCCAACTTGTGTGAATAATGTTGAAACTTTAACTAATATTCCAGCAATCATTTCTAATCCAATTAGTTGGTATAAAAATCTTTCAAGAAATGAAGATTCTGGAACAAAATTAATGGGATTTTCTGGTCTTGTAAAAAATCCAGGAATATGGGAATTACCATTTGGAATTACTGCAAGAGAAATTTTAGAGAAATATGCTAAAGGAATGAAAAATAATTTAAAATTAAAAGCATGGTTACCTGGAGGAGCAGGAACTGATTTATTATTAGAAGAACATTTAGATATAGAAATGGGTTTTTCTAGTATTCAAAAAGTTGGAAGTAGATTAGGTACAGGTTTATCTTTAGCAATAGATAATAAGACAAATATTGTTAATTTATTACTTAATTTAGAAAAATTTTTCTCTAGAGAATCTTGTGGATTATGTACACCTTGTAGAGATGGTTTACCATGGATAGTAAAAATTTTAAGGTCTATGAAAAATAATAAAGGATGTCAAGGAGATATAGAAATTTTAAAGGATTTATGTTTACAAATGAGTCCTGGAAATACTTTTTGCGCGCATGCTCCAGGGGCTGTTGCACCTTTAAAAAGTGCTATAAAATATTTTCTTCAAGAATTTAAAAAAACGATTACAATTAAAAAAAATGATATAAAAATTAGAATACCTGGTATATAAACTAATTTTAAAAAAAATTAAAGGAAAATTTTTAATCTATTTTAATATTTTAAAAATTTTTAAAAATTTATTTAATGTCAGTATTTATTTTAAAAAAATTTGGAAAATTAGATATGTTTAAAATTAATATAGATGGAAAAAATTATGATGTTAATCCATCCAGCAATTTACTTCAAGCATGTTTAACTTTAGGATTCAATATTCCTTATTTTTGTTGGCATCCTAAATTAGGTAGTATTGGAGCATGTAGACAATGTGCTGTAAAAAAATATCAAAATAAAAAAGATACTTCTGGAAGAATTGTGATGTCATGTATGACTCCTGTAGAAGAAAATTCTATAATTACTATTAATGATATTGAATCTCAAAATTTTAGAAAAAATATTATTGAATTATTAATGTTAAATCATCCTCATGATTGTCCTGTATGTGAAGAAGGTGGAAATTGTCATTTGCAAGATATGACAGTTATGACTCAACATGTACATCGTCGTTATAGATTTAATAAAAAAAAATATAAAAGTCAATATTTGGGATTTTTTATTTCTCATGAAATGAATAGATGTATTTCATGTTATAGATGTGTAAGATATTATAAAGATTATGCAGATGGCAAAGATTTTGATGTATATGGAATTAATCAAAATCTTTTTTTTGGTAGATTTCAGAATGGAGAATTAGAAAGTGAATATTCTGGAAATTTAATAGATGTATGTCCAACAGGTGTTTTTACTGATAAAACATATTCAGAAAATTATACTAGAAAATGGGATTTACAAAATGCTCCTAGTATATGTTCGCATTGTAGTATTGGATGTAATATTATTGCTGGGGAAAGATCTAATGAGATTAGACGTATAGAAAATAGATATCATGAAGATATAAATAATTATTTTTTATGTGATTTAGGTCGTTTTTCATATGGATATTCTAATTTTAAAGATAGATTAAAATATTGTTATATAAAAAATAAAAATATACATCAAAAAGTAGATCTTAATACAGCAATCCAAAAAGTTGTAAAAATTTTTCGTAATTCTTCAAATGTAATTGGAATTGGATCATCACGTGCAAGTATTGAAACTAATTTTATGTTAAAAAAATTAGTTGGAGAAAAAAATTTTTCTACTGGAATGCTTGATATAGATCATAAATGTACAAATTTAATTTTAAAAATATTAAAAAAAAATACTATTAAAATACCATCTTTAAAAGAAGTAGAAAATTATGATGTTATTTTTGTTTTAGGAGAAGATATTACACAAACTTCTTCAAGATTAGGGCTTTCTATTAGACAAGCTTTAAAGAAAATTTCTTCAGAAAAATTAAAATTTAATAATATACAAGATTGGCATTCTGTGGCAAATAAAAATGTATCTCATCTTGCTAATAATTTTTTATTTATTACAAATACATATCAGACCAAATTAAATGATATCTCAAATTTTTCTTATGAAGCAAATCCACAAGAACAGGCTTATTTTGCTTTTTGTATTTCAGAAAACTTAAAGAATAATTTTTCATATTCGAATACATTACCTGATTATTTAAAAGAAAAATCTATATATATTACAAATATATTACTTCAAGCAAAAAATGCTTTAATTATTTCTGGATCACATTCTAGAAACTTAGATTTAATTAAGTCTTCATATAATATTGCCAGAAATTTAAAAAAATTAGGATTAAAAGTTGGTTTAATGTTTTTAACACCTTGTTCAAATTCTATGGGAGTAAATATTATCAATGGATGTTCTTTAAATGATGCGCTTAAAAAAGCTCAGAAAAAAAATTGTACTCTAATTATTACAGAAAATGATTTATTTAATTCATTATCTAAATCTATTTTAAAAAAAAAATTAAAAAATATAAAAAATATTATTGTTATAGATCATCAAAAAACAAAAGTTTTTAATTATTCTCATGTTTTTTTGCCAGCTTCAAATTTTTTTGAAAGTTCAGGAACTTTAATAAATTATGAGCTTAGAGCTCAAAGATTTTTTCAAGTATATGATGTAAATTTTTATAATCATAAAATTAATATTTTGCCTTCTTGGAAGTTTTTAAATTTGATTAATAAAAAAATAGATTTGAAAAATCATTCTTTCGATTATTTAGATAACATTATTGATTTATGTGCAAGAGAAATATCATTTTTGAAAAATATTAAAGAATCTGCTCCTAATTCATTATTTAAAGTTTTTGGACAAAAAATTCCTCGTTCATCTAATAGATCTAGTGGACGTACCTCTTTAAGAGCTGATATTAATATTCATGAGATTTCTCAAACGAAAGATAATGAAACAATGTTTTCATTTTCCATGGAAGGTAGCTCTATTTATAAAAAATATACATCTTTTATTCCTTTTGTATGGTCTCCTCAATGGAATTCTTCCCAAGGTGTGCATAAGTTTCAAAAAGAAGTTTCTGGAAGTTTATTAGCTGGAAATACAGGAAAATTTTTATTAAGTTCTAAATTAAATCATAAAAATATTAATTTTTCTAAAATTCCAAAAAAATTTATTAAAACTAATAATCTTATTGTAGTACCATATTATTTATTATTTGGAAGTGAAGAAATTAGTCAATATTCTCCAGTTGTTCAAAAAAAAATGGTTAGTCCGTATTTAATAATTAATAAAATAGATGCACAACGTTTAAAGATTTTAAATAAAAATAAAGTTTCTTTTACATACTTATCAGATACTTATACTTTTTTTGCAATATTTTCTAATAACTTAGCTTTAGGACATATAGCTTTACCTATAGGTCAGTTTAGCACTCCTATTTCTTTAATTGGAAAAGAAATACAAGATTTAAAGGAAGTATAAAATGAATTATTTATTTGTAACAAACTCTCAATTTTTATTAAATTTTTTTAAAATTTTTATTATTTTTATTTCAATAATTTTTTTTGGAGCTTTTTTAAGTATAGTTGAAAGACGAATTTTAGCTTTATTTCAAAATAGATATGGACCAAATAGAGTTGGTTATTTTGGTTCATTGCAGTTATTTGCTGATATGATAAAAATATTTTTTAAAGAAGATTGGACTCCTTCTTTTTCAAATAAATTTATTTTTAATATTTCTCCAATATTAGCATTTAGTACTATTTTTATAGTATGTGTAATTATTCCATTTGATATGAATTTTTGTATATTTAATTTAAAAATAGGTATTTTATTTTTTTTAATGATGGCAAGTTTATCGGTTTATTCAATATTATTAGCGGGTTGGTCTAGTGGAAATAAATATTCTTTATTAGGTGCAATAAGAGCTTCAGCTCAAACTATAAGTTATGAGATTTTTTTAGGTTTATCAATAATGCCAGCTGTGATTAAAAGTGGATCTTTTAATTTAATAGATATTATAAATAGTCAAAAACATTTATGGAATATTATTCCACATTTTTTTAGTTTTATTATATTTTTTATTTCAGCTTTAGCAATATGTCATCGACATCCGTTTGATCAACCAGAATCTGAACAAGAACTTGCTGATGGTTATCATATAGAATATTCTGGAATGAAATTTGGAATGTTTTTTATAGGAGAATATATTTCTATTATAATAATGTCTTTTTTAATTACATCTTTGTTTTTTGGAGGTTATTATGGAATATATTGTTCTTCTTTTATATGGTTTTTATTAAAATCTTTATTTTTTATATTATTTTTTATGTTAATTCGCGCTTCTTTACCTAGACCAAGATATGATCAAATGATGATGTTTGGATGGTTAATATGTTTTCCTGTTGCATTAGTAAATTTACTAATTATTGCTTTTTTCACTTTAATTTATAAAGTTTAGTATTGAGGTTAATATGTTTTTCAAAAACTTAATAATAGGAATAATATCTCAAATAAATAGTATTTTTTTAGTTTTTTTAAATGCTTTTTCTAAAAGAGAAACAAAATTATATCCTGAAATTCCTGTTTCTTTAGTTCCTAGATATCGAGGAAGAGTAATATTAACTAGAAATAAAAATAAAGAAGAACGTTGTGTAGCTTGTAATTTGTGTGCAGTAGTATGTCCTGTAGGATGTATTTCGTTACAGAAAGAAAATTTACCTAATAATCGCTGGAAAGCAAAATTTTTTAGAATTAATTTTTCTAGATGTATTTTTTGTGGATTATGTGAAGAAGCTTGTCCAACAGCAGCAATTCAATTAATTCCAGATTTTGAATTATCTGAATATAAAAGAAAAGATTTAATATATGAAAAAGAAGACTTATTAATTTCAGGTCCTGGAAAATATTCTGATTATGATTTTTATCAATTTTCTGGGATATCAATTAAGGAACCTAAAAAAAAATTGAAAAATAAAAAAAATAACATGATAGATAGAAAAAGTATTTTACCTTAAGGAGAAATTTTTATGACTATTTGTTTTTATATATTTAGTTTAATTACAATTATTTCTACAATATGTGTTATTTTTCAAAAAAATCCAATATATTCTTTATTATATTTAATAATATCTTTTTTATCTATATCAGGTATTTATTTTTCTGTAGGATTATTTTTTATTGGTGCTATAGAAACTATTATATATGCTGGAGCTATAATGGTATTATTTGTTTTTGTCATTATGATGTTAAATTTAGAAAATAAAAATTTTTATAAAGAAAAACAATTTATTTCGTTTTGTACTATATTTCCTTTTTTTTTATCAATATTTTTTATAATTTATATACTTTATAGAAAATATATATTAGATCATAAATCTATTTTTATTAATTTTATAGATACAAATATAATTGGAAAATATTTATTTTATGATAATATATTTTTTTTAGAAATTATTTCTATGATTTTATTAGCTTCATTAATTGTTATTGTTCATTTATGTATTAATAGAAAAAATATTAAAATTGACTAATTTTTTTGAGGTGTATTTTGATTACTATTTTTAGTGGTTTAATTTTATCAATATTTTTATTTTTTTTAGGATTTATATGTTTAATTGTTAAAAGAAATTTATTATATATTTTAATTGGTTTAGAAATTATGATTAATTCATTGGCTTTAATGATGGTTTTTATAGGTAATTATTGGAAGCAAGTAGATGGTCAAATTATGTATATTTTTATAATTACTATTGCTGCTTCTGAAGCTAGTATTGGTTTAGCTTTTTTAATAAATATTTATAAATATAAAAATACTTTAGACATTAATGTATTAAGTGAGATGAAAAAATGAATTTTTTCTGTTTGACAATTTGTATTCCGTTAATAAGTTTTATATTAATAGTTTTTTCTAGAAAAAAATTTTCAAATTATATATATAATTTTATTGGAGTTATACCAGTATTTATTTGTTTTATATTAATAAATTATTTTTATATAAATTTTTTTGATACAAATAAGTATATTGAACAAAATTATTGGAATATTTTTTCTATACATAATTTTTATATTAATTTTGGTTTATATTTAGATAATTTATCTTTAACTATGTTGCAAGTTATTACTGGAGTAGGATTTTTAATACAATTATTTTCAATTTGGTATATGAGTAATAAATCTGATATTTCTAGATTTTTTGCATATCTAAATTTATTTATTTCTAGTATGAATTTATTAGTATTATCTAATAATCTTTTATTAACTTATATAGCATGGGAAATAGTAGGTTTTTGTTCATATGTTTTAATTGGATTTTATTATGTTAAAAAGAAAAATATAAAATCTTCAATGAAAGCATTTATTATTACAAGGATTGGTGATTTATTTATTTTATTTGCTATTTTTTTAATTTTATTTAAATGTCATACATTAGATTTTAGTAAGTTGAATATAATATTTTTGCAATATCATGATTTACCATTTAATAATGTTTTAATATTAAGTGCTTTATTTATTTTTTTAGGAACTATAACTAAGTCAGCTCAATTTCCTTTTCAAGTATGGTTAACTAAAGCTATGGTTGGTCCTACACCTGTATCTGCTTTAATTCATTCAGCAACTATGATTACAGCTGGAGTATATTTAATAATTAGAATGCATAATTTATTTGAATTATCTTCACTATTATTAACTTTAATTTCTATTGTGGGATCTATTACGATTATTTTATCTAGTATATCTGCTATTTTTGAAAATAATATCAAAAAGATTCTTGCCTATTCTACTATGAGTCAAATTGGTTATATGTTTTTAGGATTAGGTATGAAGTTATGGGATTTAGTTGTGGCGCATTTAGTTGTTCACTCATTTTTTAAAGCATTATTATTTCTTTCCTCTGGGTCTTTAATTTTTTCTTGTTATAATGAAGTAAATATTTTACGTATGGGTGGATTAAGATATAATTTAAAATTATTATATTTTATGTTTATGATAGGTGTATCTTCTTTAATAGCTTTACCTGTTATTACTTCTAGTTTTTATACTAAAGGTTCTATTATTTGGAATGCTTTTATTCAAAAATATTATTTCTTTTTTTTAATTGGAATAATAGGATCATTTTTAACATCTATATATGCATCTAGATTTTTTTTCTTAATTTTTTTTGATAAATTAAAAATTTTAACTCAAAAAACAAATAATTTTTTTAATTTATTTCCTTTATTTATTTTATGCATATTATCTTCTGTTTTAGGTGTTTTTTCTTTTCGTCCTATATTAGATATATCAATATACTCTGAAATTACACATTTAAAAAAAAATATATTTGAAATATTTTTATCTATTTTAATATTTTTAGGAATATTTGTTTCTTATTATTATTTTTTAATACATAAACAAAAAACTTTAAAAACTATAAAGAAAAAAGAATTTTCTTTTATATTATATGTTTTGAAAAAAAATTTTGGTTTAGATTGTTTTTATAAAATTTTTTTTATAAATTCTTTTGAATTTATTAAAAAATTCTTTTATATAGATTATATAGAAAATTTGATAAATATTTTTTATATTTTACTTAAAAAAAGTAATCAGTTTTTAATAATATTTCAAAATGAATCTTTACGTTTATATATTTTATTTATTTCTTTAGGAATCATGATTTCTATTTTATTTATTAATATAATTATTTATATTTTTTACAAGGATATGATTTAATATCATATACTTTTTAAGTTTTGTGAATATTTTTTAAAATAGGACTGTTTATTATGTTTCTTTGTGAATTAATTTTTATACCTTTATTAGGAGGAATTTTTTCTTGGAACTTAGAATTTTTAGGAAAAAAGGTACCTCGTTGGATTTTATTATTTTGTATGAGTTTAAATTTATTTTTGCTTATAAATTTTTTTTATAATCAACAAAATTTTTTATTTAACACAAATATACATCATTTTTGGTATACAGAATTTAATGTTCCTTGGATTTCTAATTTAGGTATAAATTTTCATTTAGCTTTAGATGGTTTATCATTTTTAATGATATTACTAACTATTTTTTTAACTTTTATTTCAATTTTATTAACTTGGAATGAAAAGATAAAAAATATAGGTTTTTTTTATTTTTGTATGATGTTTATTGTGTCTAATTTAATAGGTATATTTTTATCTGTAGATTTATTTTTATTTTTTGTTTTTTGGGAAATATTATCTATACCTATATATTTTTTAATGGTTCTTTGGGGAAAAAAAGTTACTTCAATTGGTAGATCTAAAATTGCAAATAAATATTTAATAAATTCACAAATATCTGGATTAATATTATTAATTTCTATAATTAGTTTAGTGAAAGTTTATTATGATCAAAGTAATATTTTGACTTTTAATTTAGATATTTTAAAAAATGTTACTTTAAATAATAAATATGGATTATTTATTATGATTGGATTTTTTACATCTTTAATGATTAAAATTCCTTTAGTTCCGTTTCATAGTTGGTTTCCAAATTTTCATAAAAATACTCCGGTTTCTGGTGCATTTGATTTAATAGGAATTATAATTAAAACAGGAATATATGGTTTATTACGTTTTAATATTTTTTTATTTTCTAATGTATCACAAAAATATTCTATTTTTTTTTATATTTTAGGATTATTTTGTATTTTTTATAGTGTATTTTTAGCTTGTACTCAAAATAGTATTAAAAAAGTTATAGCATATATGTCTATTTCACATATGGGTTTTGTATTAATTGGAATTATTTCTGGAAATAATTTAGCTTATAAAGGAATTATCTTATATATAATTTCTTATAGTTTATCTACATCTGCATTAATTATTCTAACAAGAATATTATATAAAAATTTTCAAACTGATAATTTTAAAAAAATGGGTGGTTTGTGGAAAAATATGTTTTTTGTACCAGGATTTTTTTTATTTTTTATTATGTCTAGTTTAGGAATACCTGGAACAGGAAATTTTATTGGAGAATTTTTAATATTATTAGGTAGTTTTCCTGTAAATCCTATATTTACTTTAATTTCTATGATAGGATTAGTTTTTTTTGCGATTTGTTTTTTAAATATGTTTCATAAGATTTTTTATGGATCTAATAAAAATTTTTTAGTGGTATACAATATTTCTATTTTAGAATTTTTAATTCTTTTTATTTTATCTTTTTTAATAATATTTTTTGGATTATATCCGAATATTATTTTTAATATTTCTAATTTTTTAATAATATAAAATTAACAAAAAATTTTTATTTTTATTTTAATTTTAAGGTGAATTTATTATGCCTTTTATTTTAAGCAAGTTTTCTTTATTGCTTCCTTTTATTGTATTAATTATTTCAGTTATAATTAATTTCTTTATTATTATTTTTAAAAGAAATTTTTTTTTATCTTTTTTAGTGACTTTAACAAGTTTGTTTTTATCTTTTTATTTTATAATTAAATTAAATTATGATGTAGATTTAAATATATTGTACTTATTTTTTTTACAATCTATTAATTTTTTTTATATGTTTATATTTTTTTGTAGCAGTATATTAACATGTATTTTTTCTTATATATTTCTAAGAAATAAAAATATTAATAAAGAAGAATTTTTTATATTATTATTATTATCTAATATTGGAGGTTATTTATTATTATTATTTAATGATATGATGTCTTTATTTTTAGGAATAGAATTATTATCTTTACCATTATTTGGAATGATAGGATATGTTTCTTCTCAAAGTTTTAAAAATTTAGAAGCATCTTTTAAATATTTTATTTTATCTTGTTTAGCTTCTATATTTTTATTATTTGGTATAGTTTTGATTTATTTATCTTTTGGAACATTAGATTTTACTACATTAATATCTATTAATTCTTTATTTTTAAAAAATTTTCATTATTTATTTTTTTTAGGAATAATAATTTTATGTTTAGCATTATTTACTAAATTTGTTTTGTTTCCTTTTTATTCTTGGATTCCTAATATTTATGAAGGTACCCCTTATCCTATTTTGATATATCTATCTAATGCAGTAAAAATTGTAATTTTTTCAACATTATCAAATATATTATTATTGTCAGATCAATATAATATTTTTTTATTATTTTTAAAAATTATATCGTTTATATCAATTTTTATAGGAAGTATATTATCTTTTTTTCAAAATAATATTAAAAGATTATTAGGATATTGTACTATAGTAAATTCTGGATATTTAACTCTTTTTTTAATATTTTTTAATAAAAATTCTATGTTTTATGAATCTATTAGATTTTATTTATTAGGATATTTAATTAATAGTAGTGTATTATTTGGATCTCTAACATTAGCATCTAATTTATTAAAAGAAAAAAATTCTTATTCTTTTAGAAATTATTTGGGCTTGTTTTGGAAAAGTAAACTATTATCTATTTCTATAATTATTTCTATGTTTTCTATGACTGGAATTCCTTTAACTATTGGTTTTTTTAGTAAATTTTATTTATTAAAATTTTTAATTCAACAAAATTCTATAGCATTTATTACAATTTTATTTTTTGGAAGCGTAATGAGTATATATTATTATTTCAATTTTATAAAATTATTTTTTTATACAAAAAACATTACATATTCTAAATTTTTTTTTAAACCTACAAAGTTATACATAATGTTAAAGTTATTTTGTTTTATTTTTTCATTATTAATTATAATTTTTGGAATATTTCCGAATTTAATTAATAATTTTTTATATTTATTACAAAGATTTTATATATAAAATTTATTTAAAAAATGATATTTTTATGTAAAATTTTTTTGTAAAATCTTTATTTTTTTATTTTTTTTAAATTTATTCAAATATAAAAATTTTATTTTATTTAAAATATTTAAATAAATAAAACATTAAAAAATATTAATATACAATATTTTTAATTTAATAATTTTATATTTGTATGAAATTAATTAAAATTTCAGACTCTATATAATATAAGAATACATATTGATAAATAAATTT
>NZ_JAIWQV010000003.1 GCF_026122795.1 Buchnera aphidicola (Chaitophorus viminalis)
ATAATTTTTACATAATTTAAATATTTTTTTTTATAACTATTTAAATATATTAATTATTTTTTATTTATCTAAAATAAAATTTAAATATATAAAATATATAAACTTATTTAAATAAAACAAATTTTATATAGAAAAATAAATACATATAATAAATTTATTTATAAATAATATTTATATTTATAAAAACTTTTATTTCAATAATAAATTATTTAATTACAATTAATTTAATTTATTATAAATAAATTTATTCATCGAGAGGTTTTCTTTTAAGAAAATTTATAATAATATGAAAATAAAAAAATTTTTTTTATTATTTTTATTAATTTTTAGTATAAATATAGGATATGCAAGTAATAAAATATCGTTTACAGAAATTTCTTTTGAAGGGTTAGAAAGAATATCTCAAAAATTAGCTTTAAGTTATATTACTTTTCATACAAATGAATTGATATCGAATAATGAAATAGAAAATAGTGTTAAAAAATTGTTATCAAGTCAAAAATTTCAAAGTGTAAAATTTTTTCAATTAAATAATAAAATTATTTTTAAAGTTAAAGAATTTCCTATTCTATCAAAAATTTCTATTCAAGGAAATTATAAAATTGATGAGAATATTATTAGAAATTTATTAAATAAATCTCATATTTTTAAAGAACAATTTTTTAATAAAAAAAATTTATTAATTTTAAAAAAAGAAATATTAAATTATTGTTCTCAAATTTTAAGAAATCATGTATTAGTAAATTTAGAGCTTTTAGATAAAGAAAAAAATACTAAAGAATTAAAGATATCTATATTAGATCAAGGGCTGACTTATATTAATAAATTAACTTTTTTAGATAATAAAAATTTTGATACAGATAAGTTATTAAATTTATTTAATTTTTATGAACAATCATTTTTTTTTAAAAAAAAAAGTTCAGATCATTTTAGTTATGAAAATTTTCAGACAGGATTAGAGAAATTATATCATTTTTATAATAGTCAAGGTTATTTAAATTTTCATATAGTAAATACAGAATTAAAATATTTTAATAACAAGAATAATGTTAATATTATATTAAAACTTCATGAAGGTAGTCGTTATGTTGTTTCTTCTATTTTAATTCATGAAATTAAACCTTATATTATTAAAAATTCTAATGTTTTATCATGTATAAAATTAAATAAATTATATAATATTGATGATTTTTTTCTTTTAAAAAATAAAATTCAAGATATTTTATTAAGAAATGGTTATCTTTATTCTAATATTTCTATTATTCCTACAATAAATAAATTTAAGAAAACAGTAATTTTTAATATTAACATTGATAAAAAAGATGCATGTAAATTAAATACTATTAGAATTAAAGGAAATGATTTTATTACAGAACAAGATTTAATTAATATAGTGTATCAAAAAAAAAATAGTATTTTAAATATAGATTTAATTAAAAGAGATTTAAAAGCATTACAAGATACAAATTTTTTTGATCAAATTTCTTTTGAATTTAAACCTGCATTGTTTCAAAAGTCATCTTGTTTGGATTTAATATATTTGGTACATGAAAAAAAATCGAATACCTTTAATTTTGGTTTTGGATATAATACTTTAAATCAGTTAAATTATAATTTTCAGTTTAAAAAGAATCATTTTTTTGGAATGGGTAAGTCGTTTTCGATTGATTTAGATAAATCTTTTAATAAAAGTAATATGGAGATATGTTATCAAGATCCATATTTCACTATTAATAAATTTTTTTTAGTGGAAAAAATTTTTGCTAATATTGATGAATCTAGTTCAATAAATAATTTATATAATAATGTTAACTTTTCAAATAAAAAATTAGAAAAAATATGCAATACTTTTATGGATTTAGTTAAAAATTATAAATTAAGTTTTAAAAATAAAATTTTAAATTATGGTATAGAGCAATCTTTGGGTATTTCAATTTTTTCAAAATTTATTATAAATACATCTATTGGTTATAAACATAATGAAGTAAGAAGTATATTTAACGATAAAATTATTAATACTAATATTGATTTAAATCAAAATACATTTAATATAATTAATACAAATCAAATTTTTCATATAAAAAAAAATTTTTATATAAATAATTCTATTTATTTCAATCAATTAAATGATTCATTTTTTCCAAATTTTGGTAATGAATTAGAATTTTCTATTAAATATTTTTTTCCTATAGTGGAAAAAAGTTCTATACAATTTATGTATAATAGTAAACAATATTTTCCTATTATAAAAAAAAATAATTTATTAACATTGTTTATTCATTCTTATTTTGGTTGTGAAATATCTTCAGTAGATAATTTATTATTTAGTAATTTTACTAATCTTTATAATAATAATAACAATTCTATTAGAGGATATATTTCAGATAAAATTGGTCCCAAAATTTTAAAAAAAGATACTATTTTTAATAATGAAATTGATGATTTTGATCTTAATCAAAGTTCTAAAGAATTGATATATAAAAAAAATGATTTTTTTAATCATACCGTAGGAGGAAATGTAATATCTATCAATAGTATAGAATTAATTTCTTCTATTCCAATAATTGAAAATAAATATTCTCGAGATTTCAGAATATCTTTATTTTTAGATTTTGGAAACATATATAAAAATAATTTTTTTGTAAAAAAAGATTTTAATAAAAATTTTATTTATTTTAATCCTAAAAGTATTTATTCTTCATATGGGTGTTCTTTAAGATGGAAATCTCCTTTTGGTTTAATATCTGTATCTTATGCTTTTCCTATAGGAAAACATAATTTTGAAGATTTAGAACGTTTTCAAATTCGTTTTGGTTCTTAATTTTAAACTTTAATTATTTATTTAAATATAAAATTTAATATTCATCTTATTTTTTACTATTTAGTTATTATAAGATGAATTTTTAATTTTATATAAATTATTCAAATTTTTTGGTTTATAATATGTCTTTTTTAAAAAAAAACACTTTTTTAAATTTTATTCCTCATAGATATCCTTTTTTATTTGTTGATCAAGTAATAGATTTTAAAAAAAAAAAATATTTAATTTCAAAAGTTAAATTAAATTCTAATAAATTTTTTTCTGGACATTTTCCTGACAATCCTATTTTTCCAGGAGTATATATATTAGAGTCTATGATGCAATCTGCTGGAATTTTAGTTGGAATCAGTAATATAAATTTTTATTTTAAAAAAAAAATATATTATTTAACATGTATTAAAGAAGCTAAATTTAAAAAAATTGTTTTTCCAAATGAAACACTTTGTATTAAAATATTTTTTCTTAATAGTTTGAATAATTTTATTAAATTTCAAGGATATGCTTTTGTAAAAAATTTTTTAGTGTGTGAAGCAATTTTTACCCTTTATATAAAAAAATAATTTTTAAGTATAATTTAAATTTATTATATTAATTTATACATTTTTATAGGATCAATTTTAAATTTATGTTCAATCCTTCTTTTATTCATTTACGTGTACATAGTGATTATTCTATTATAGATGGTTTATCTAAACCAGAAAAAATAGTTGATCGTGCTATATTATTTAATATGCCAGCTGTAGGAATTACTGATTTTACAAATTTATATGGAGTAATAAAATTTTATAAATATTCACATGCAAATGGAGTTAAACCAATTATTGGAGTAGATTTTAATATTTTATCTGATGATTTTAGTATAAAGGAAATAACTATTTTAGCATGTAACAATTTTGGTTATGAAAATTTAAAATTATTAATTTCAAAAGCATATAGAAGAAATTATTCTACTTTAAAAGATATTTATATTAAAAAGAAATGGTTAATAAAATATAGAGAGGGATTAATTATATTATCTAGTGGAATAGATGGAGAAATTGGTTCATTTCTTTTAAATAATAAAAAATATTTTTTAAATCAATCATTAGATTTTTATCAAAAATATTTTAAAGATCATTATTATTTAGAAATTTCTAGAATAGGGCGTATTGAAGAAACTAAATATATAAAAAAAATTTTGGAATTATCTATTTTAAAAAAAATTCCTATTGTAGCAACAAATAATGTGAGATTTTTAAAAAAAAAAGATTTTCTCTCTCATATTATTCGAGTATCTATTCATTATGGAATATCTATAAATCAAGCAAAAAAATTATTTTTTAAATATACTAAACATCAATTTTTTAAATCTGAAATTGAAATGAAAAAATTATTTTCAGATCTTTCTTCTTCTTTAATTAATTCTGTAGAAATTTCTAAAAGATGTAACGTTATTATAGAATTTAAAAAATATTTTTTACCGAAATTTTATACTGGATGCGTTAGTACAAAAGATTTTTTAATTAAAAAATCTTTTGTAGGATTGAAAAAAAAATTAAAAAAAATATATTCTCATAATTTAGAAAAATTTTCAATTAAAAAAATATATAAAAATAGATTAAAACATGAATTACAAGTTATTAATAAAATGAATTTTCCAGGATATTTTTTAGTAGTTATGGAGTTTATTAAATGGGCTAAAAAAAATAATATACCAGTAGGTCCTGGAAGAGGATCTGGAGCTGGTTCTTTAGTAGCGTATGCTTTAAATATTACAGATATTGATCCGATTAAATTTGATTTATTATTTGAAAGATTTTTAAATCCAGAAAGAATATCTATGCCTGATTTTGATATAGATTTTTGTATGAATAATCGTGATTTAGTTATAGATCATGTTTCTCAGGTTTATGGAAAAGATTCAGTATCTCAAATTATTACATTTGGTACTATGACTGCTAAAGCTGTTATACGTGATGTAGGTCGTTCTTTAGGATATCCTTATGGATTTTTAAATCGACTTTCTAAATTAATTCCTTTAGATCCAGGAATAACTTTAAAAAAAGCAATTTTATCTTCAAGTGATTTAAGTTCTTTATATAAATATGATTATGATGTTAGAGATTTAATTAATACTTCTAAAAAATTAGAAGGAGTGATACGAAATGTAGGAAAACATGCTGGTGGAATAGTAATTTCTCCAACTAAAATTACTGATTTTTCACCTTTATATTATGATAATTTAGAAAAAAAAAATTCAGTAACACAATTTGATAAAGATGATATTGAAGATATTGGTTTAGTTAAATTTGATTTTTTAGGTTTAAAAACTTTAACAATTATTCAATCTACTATTAATATGATTAATCAAAACAATATAAAAGAAAATAAAGATAAAATTGTGCTTAATAAAATTCCTTTAAATGATAAAAAAAGTTTTCAACTATTAAAGAATGTTCAAACTACTGCTATTTTTCAATTAGAATCTAATGGAATAAAAGATTTAATTTTTCGATTAAAACCTGATTCATTTAATGAAATTGTAGCTCTCGTAGCGTTATTTAGACCAGGTCCATTACAATCTGGAATGGTAGATAATTTCATTAATAGAAAACATGGAAGAGAGAAAATTTATTATCCTGATAAAACTTGGCAGCATAAATTATTAAAACCAATTTTAAAATCTACTTATGGAATTATTTTATATCAAGAACAAGTAATGAAAATTGTTCAAAAACTTTCTAATTATACTTTAGGTGAAGCAGATTTATTAAGAAGAGATATTAGTAAAAAAAGTTCTAAATATATGTCTGATCATCGTATAAAATTTATTTTAGGTGCAAAAAAAAATGGTATTAAAAAAAATCTTGCAAATAAAATTTTTGATTTATTAGAGAAATTTGCTGGATATGGATTCAATAAATCACATTCTGTTGCATATGCTTTAATTTCTTATCAAACACTTTGGTTAAAATCTAATTATTCATCTGAATTTCTTGCATCTGCTATGACAATGGATATGCGTTATTCTAATAAAATTATGATTTTAATAGATGAAGCAAAAAAAATGAATATAAGAGTTTTAGGTTTAAATATCAATTTAAGTAAAAAAAATTTTTTTGTTAACAAAAATAAAAATATTATTTTTGGATTAGGAGCTATTAAAGGAATTGGAGAGAATGCTATTAGTAAAATAGTTTTTGAAAGAGAAAAAAATGGTATATATAAAAATATATATGATTTATGTATAAGAGTTGGTTCTAAAATTATTACTAAAAAAATTTTAGAAAAACTTATATTTTCTGGATCTTGTGATTGTTTTAATACAAATAGATTATTTTTATATAAATCTATTTCTTATATAATTGAATCTTCTATTCAATATAATAATATTTTATTATCTAAACAGTTAGATTTTTTAAATAAAGATATTCTATATAAAGATTTTGAATATAAAAATAATTTTTTTATCGAAAAAAATTGGTCTAATAAAGTTGAATTAGATTATGAAAAATCTGTTTTAGGTTTTTATTTTTCTCGTCATCCATATGATTATTATTTAAAAGAAATTAATAAATATAAAAAAGTAATTTCATTAAAATCTATTTCTATTTTAAAAGATAAACAAAATGTTTTTATATCTGGAATAATATTAAATTTAAAAAATTTATTCACAAAAAGTAAAAAAAAAATGATGATATTACATTTAGATGATAATACAGCTAAAGTTGATATAGTAGTTTTTGAAGATTTATTATCAAAATCTTTGTCTTGTTTAAAAAAAGATAATATCTTAATTATACAAGGTTATATAAAAAAAAATAATTTTAGAAAATCTTCTTATATTATTGCAAGAAATATATATACTGTATATGACATTAGAAAAGAAAAATTATTAAAAATAAAAGTTTTTATACAAAATTTTAATTTTTCTAAAACATTTATTAAAAAAATTAATAATTATTTATGTAATTTTATTGGTGGTCAAACTGCTTTATATATTTTAATTACATCTCAAAAAAATTTAATAAAAAAAAATATTCTTTTAAAGAAAATTTATGTATACCCTAAAGATAATTTATTTTACTTTTTAAAATCTTTTCCTAATTTAATTAAAATTAAAAAATTTTATTATTAAAAATATTTTATTAAAATAAAATATTTTTAATAAATTATTTAAAAATATTTTTTTTTTGATTTTATTTTTTTTAATAAGATTGTTAAAATATTTTTTATTTTTATGTTTTTTTTAGAATATGTTTTTCTATTTTGTAATTCTATACATTTTTTTTTTATTGTATTATCACTAATTATAATTTTATATGGAAAACCAATTAAATCGGATTCAGAAAACATAATTCCAGGTTGTTCATTTGTATCATATAGAAACACTTTCATATATTTTTTTAATTTAAAATATATCTCTTCTGTAATCTTTTTTACCAAAATATTTTTAAAAAAATTAATTGGTATAATAGAAACTTGAAATGGAGCAATAGAAATTGGCCAAACAATTCCATTTTGATCATGATTTTTTTCAATAATAGCTCCAATTAATCTACTTACACCAATACCGTAACATCCCATTTCTAAGTTTTTTTTTTTTTTTTGATTAGTATAAATATATGCATTAAATATTTTAGAATACACTTGATTTAATTGAAATATATGACCTATTTCTATTTTATTTTTTTTTTCTTTTATTTTGTTAATATTTTTTTTAAAATTGATTGTATTAATGTAAAATTCATGAGAAATATTTCCTCCAATAACTCCATTTTGAGCTTTTGAAATTTTAACTTTTAAATTCATTTTTTTAAATATTTTTATATATGATTGATATATTTTTTTATAAGTTTGATTTAAACATTTTTTATTTGTATGAAAGGAATAAGCATCTTTCATAATAAATTCTCTAGAACGTAATATTCCTGATTTTGGTCTAATTTCATCTCTAAATTTTGTATTAATTTGATATAAAATCATAGGAAATGATTTATAAGAATTTATTTTTTTTTTGACTAATTGAGTAATAATTTCTTCATGTGTAGGTGATAATATTAAATTATTTTTATTTCTATCAATTATTTGAAATAATTCTTTTCCATATGTTTTCATTCTATTACTTTTTATCCATAATTTTGATGATTGTAAAATAGGCATGTTAATTTCTATTGCATTATTGATTTTCATTTCATGATGTATAATTTTTATAACTTTTTTTAATACTTTGATTCCATTAGGAAGCCATGTATATATTCCAGAAGAACTTTGAGAAATCATTCCAGATCTGATCATTAATTGATGACTTATGCTATGTGTATTACTTGGTTTTTCTTTTTTTGTTGAAAGAAAGTATTTTGTTTTTCTCATATATTCCTTAGTAAAACTTTTTAATATATATTAAAAAATTTAAGTAATTCGATAAATTTAATTATTTTAAAAAAAATTTTAATATATTTTTTTAATATTTATAATACATTATTTATTTTTTAAGAGTTTATTTAATATTAAAATTTAAAATTTTGAAAATTTAAATTTAATAAAATTTATAAATTTTAAATAAAAATAATGTATTTTTTATTAATTTTTTTATTTAATTAAAATTACATAGATTTTGTAACTTTAATACCTAAAATTTTTAATCCTATTTTTAAAATTTTAGAAATTATATAGGAAATTTTTAATCTAGTTATGCATTTTTTTTTATTTTTTGTATTAAGTATATTATATTTTTCATAAAAAGAAGAATATTGAGATGAAAGTTCATAAATATAATTACATATTAAATGAGGTTCTCCTTTTTTAACTGATTGAGATAAAATTTCTTTAAATTGTAATATTTTTATACATAATAATGTTTCAGAATTATTATAAATTTTAAAAGAATTATTTAATTTAATTAAATTTTTATGATCTTTTTTTAAAATAGACATAATTCTAGTATAAGTATACTGTATGTAAAGTGATGTATTACCTTCAAAAGACAGAATATTCTTCCAATTAAATACATAATTAGTAATTCTATTTTTAGATAAATCAAAATATTTTAATGCTCCTATACCGATTGTTTTAGATAATTGAAGCAATTTTTTTTTTTTAATTTGATTATTTTTTTTTAATATGATTTTTTTTGCTCGAATTATAGATTCTTGAATTAAATTAGATAATTTAATTGTGTTTCCAGAACGTGTTTGAAAAGGTTTATTTTGTTTATTAAGCATTATTCCAAATATATTATGTTTAATTTTGACTTTTTTGGATATATATCCAGCAATTTTTGAAATTTTATATACTTGTTTTAAATGTTGTTTTTGACGTGAATCAACATAATATAATATTATATTAGCTTTTAGTATTTGATATCTATATTTCATACATGCAATATCAATTGCTGAATATAAAAAAGATCCATTTTTTTTTAAAATAACTCCCATAGATTTTCCTTGTCTATTTTTTATATTTTTTAAAAGAACAATAATTTTTTGATCTTTTTCAACAGCAATTTTTTTTTTTATTAAATCTTTCATAATATTTGGTAACATTTTTTTATAAAAACTTTCTCCAATAATATGTTTATTTTTTAAAGTAATATTTAAGAGTTTATAAATTTTTTTATTTTCTTTGATATTTAATTTAATAATTTTTTTCCATATTTTATAACAATATTTATCATTTTGTTGTAATTTAGCAGTATATTTTTCAGTTTTTTTTAAAAATTTTTTATTTTTTAAAGAAATTTTTTTAGCTTGACAATATATTTTTTCTATTCTTTCAATAGATAATTTTTTAATATTAGATAATTTTTCTTTTTTAATAATTTTTAAATAAGCAATTATCATTCCAAATTGTGTACCCCAATCTCCAATATGATTACAACGTATAACATTATGTCCATAAAATTCCATAATACGTGCAGTAGAATCTCCTATAATTGTTGATCTTAAATGTCCTACATGCATTGATTTAGCCATATTTGGAGAAGAATAATCAATTACTACATTTTTTCTTTTTTTTGTACAATATTTAAAATTTTTTTTAATTTTATTAAAAAAAAATTTTTTTATAGTTGTTTCTATCCATAAAGAACTAAGAAAAATATTTACAAAGCATGGTTTAGAAAAATTTATTTTTTTAATCATATATTTAGAATTTATATTTTTGATAATTTTTTGAGATACAATTTTTGGATCAATTTTGTTTATATTAGAGATACTATATAAATTATTTAATTGATAATGCCCATTTTTATCATTCTTATTTTTTTGAATTATTATTTTTTGGTTTATTTTAATCTTGCTTTTTATAAGACTTTTTTTAATTTTTTTTTTTAATATTGATGATATTTTCATTTTTTATCCTTTTTTTTTAATATTATTATTTTTTTAAAAATTTATATATATTATATATTTTTATAAAAATTTTTAATAATTCAAAAATATATTTGACAAAAATATAAATATATTATATTATTAAAAAACTTTAGTTATTAACGTTCTTTAACAAGATATCAGAAAATCTGTGTGGGCACATAAAAATTTAAGTGCAAAAATTATTTATTACACAGTTATTGAATTTATTTAATTCAAATTTTTAAAAAATGAAGAGTTCGATCATGGCTCAGATTGAACGCTGGCGGCAAGCCTAACACATGCAAGTCGTGCGGCATCGAAAGAAAAAAATTTATTTTTTTCTTGTCGGCGAGCGGCAAACGGGTGAGTAATATCTGGGGATCTGCCTAAAAAAGGGGGATAACTACTGGAAACGGTAGCTAATACCGCATAATGTTGAAAAACCAAAGTAGGGGACTTTTTTTAAAGCCTTACGTTTTTAGATGAACCCAGACGAGATTAGCTTGATGGTAAGGTAAAGGCTTACCATGGCAACAATCTCTAGCTGGTCTGAGAGGACGATCAGCCACACTGGAACTGAGACACGGTCCAGACTCCTACGGGAGGCAGCAGTGGGGAATATTGCACAATGGGCGAAAGCCTGATGCAGCTATGCCGCGTGTATGAAGAAGGCCTTAGGGTTGTAAAGTACTTTCGTTAGGGAGGAAAGAAATATAAATAATACTTATATTTTGTGACGTTACCTAAAAAAGAAGCACCGGCTAACTCCGTGCCAGCAGCCGCGGTAAGACGGAGGGTGCTAGCGTTAATCGGAATTACTGGGCGTAAAGAGCACGTAGGCGGTTTTTTAAGTCAGATGTGAAATCCCTGAGCTTAACTTAGGAATTGCATTTGAAACTAAAAAACTAGAGTATCATAGAGGGAGGTAGAATTCTAGGTGTAGCGGTGAAATGCGTAGATATCTGGAGGAATACCTGTGGCGAAAGCGACCTCCTGGATGAATACTGACGCTGAGGTGCGAAAGCGTGGGGAGCAAACAGGATTAGATACCCTGGTAGTCCATGCTGTAAACGATGTCGACTTGGAGGTTGTTTCCTTAGAGGAATGACTTCCGAAGCTAACGCGTTAAGTCGACCGCCTGGGGAGTACGGCCGCAAGGCTAAAACTCAAATGAATTGACGGGGGCCCGCACAAGCGGTGGAGCATGTGGTTTAATTCGATGCAACGCGAAAAACCTTACCTGGTCTTGACATCCATAGAATTTTTTAGAGATAGAAAAGTGCCTTCACGGGAACTATGAGACAGGTGCTGCATGGCTGTCGTCAGCTCGTGTTGTGAAATGTTGGGTTAAGTCCCGCAACGAGCGCAACCCTTATCCTCTGTTGCCATCGGTTCGGCCGGGAACTCAGAGGAGACCGCCGGTTATAAACCGGAGGAAGGTGGGGACGACGTCAAGTCATCATGGCCCTTACGACCAGGGCTACACACGTGCTACAATGGTGAATACAAAGAGAAGCAAATCTGCGAAGACAAGCAAACCTCATAAAGTTCATCGTAGTTCGGATTGGAGTCTGCAACTCGACTCCATGAAGTCGGAATCGCTAGTAATCGTGGATCAGAATGCCACGGTGAATACGTTCCCGGGCCTTGTACACACCGCCCGTCACACCATGGGAGTGGGTTGCAAAAGAAGTAAGCATCTTAACCTGTAAAGGAGAGCTCTTACCACTTTGTGATTCATGACTGGGGTGAAGTCGTAACAAGGTAACCGTAGGGGAACCTGCGGTTGGATCACCTCCTTAAAAGTCACTTTAAAAATTTTAAAGTGCCCACACAAATTTTCTGATATTAATTATTAAAGGCTTGTAGCTCAGTTTGGTTAGAGCACACCCCTGATAAGGGTGAGGTCGGTGGTTCAAGTCCACTCAGGCCTATTAAACACCTTTATCTTCAGTAAAAAAATTTAATATTTTTAATATCTGTATAAAAGGGGCTATAGCTCAGCAGGGAGAGCGCCTGCTTTGCACGCAGGAGGTCAGCGGTTCGATCCCGCTTAGCTCCATTAAAATTCATCTTTTATTTTTCTTAAATTGCAAAAATATTCTATTTCATTTTCTGATTTATACCAATAATTAATAGCTTCTTTGATTTTTTTTTCTTTAATTCTTAAAAAAATATTTATTTTTTTTTCAAAATTTAAGTTATTATAATTTTTTTGAAATTTATAATTTTTATTAAAAAAAAATAAATAATCTTGAATTAAAATATCTTTTTTTAAAAATTTATGTGCAAAATTTAAATTAGATAATGTATATTCATGTGAATTAAAAAAAAATGTTTTATTTGGAAGATTTATAATTTTTTTTAAAGAATAATATAAATTTACTGTATTTCCTCCATTTAAAGTATTTCCACATCCTCCAGAAAATAAAATATCTCCACAAAAAAGATATGGATAAATAAAATAAGATATATCATTATTAGTATGTCCAGGTGTTGAAAAAATTGTAAATATTTTATTAAATATTATAATTTTTTTAATATGAGATATAATTATTTGATTTTTTTTATTTATTTTTTTAATTTTTTTAGGTGTAATAATTAAAATTTTTGAATAAAATTGAATAATTTTAAATAAACCATTTATATGATCATCATGTAAATGTGTAATAAAAATAAAAATAGGCTTTAAATTATATTTTTTTAATTTATATATTATTGGATCTGCTAATCCTGGATCAATGATAATACATTCATTTTTTTTATATAATATCCATACTATATTATTTTCTAAAATTTTAATACCTTTAATTTGAATCATTTTCTTTATACCATATTATTTAGTAAGTAAATATCCATAATCTTTTTTATTTGGGTATTTTGCGGATTTTTTAGCTTCTATATCACATTCTTCATTTTCTTTTTGTCCTGAATGACTTTTAATCCAAGACCATTTTACTTTGATATGTTTTTCTACCATTTTGTTTAATCTTTTCCATAAATCAATATTTTTAACTTTTTTTTTATTTTGTGTAATCCAATTATTTTTTTTCCAATTATTAATCCATTTTGTAATACCATTTTTTACATATTTGCTATCTGTATGAATGTGAATATAAGAAGAAATTTTTACTTTTTCTAATCCAATAATTACACTTATTAATTCCATTCTATTATTAGTAGTTAATATAAAACCTTTACTAAATTTTTTAATAATATTTTTATATTTTATAATAGTACAAAAACCTCCTGGACCTGGATTACCTAAACATGAACCATCAGTAAAAATTTTAATAATTTTTTTCATTTTTAAATTTTACTCTTTTTTTTATTTTAATATAAAATTATTTTTATGAATATATATAATCGTCAAATTGTTTTAGATACTGAAACTACTGGAATAAATTCTAATGGAAAAGTATACTTAAATCATCGTATTATTGAAATTGGAGCAATTGAAATTATTAATCGTCGTATTACCAAAAATTTTTTTCATGTGTATCTTAATCCGAATAGATTAATAGATAAAGAAGCTTATAAAATTCACGGAATATCAGATAAATTTTTATTAGATAAACCAACTTTTTCTGATATTTATAAAAATTTTATCCAGTATATAAAAAATTCTCAACTAATTATTCATAATTCTAAATTTGATTTAAGTTTTTTAAATTATGAATTAAAATTATTAAATAAGAATATACCAGAAATATTAAATTATTGTACTGTCTTAGATACTTTAAAGTTATCTAGGAAAATTTTTCCTGGAAAAAAAAATAGTTTAGAAGCTTTATGTAAACGTTATAAAATAAATTATCATAGAAAATTACATAGTGCTATTTTAGATGCAAAATTATTAGCTAAAGTATATTTATTAATGACTTCTCATCAAAAATCTTTTTTTTCTATTAATAATTCTAATGATTTAATTTCTAATGATAATATTAGTTCTATATCACATCAAAAAAATATTATATTATATGCCACTCAAGAAGAAAATTATATGCATTTAAAATATTTAAAAAATATGAAGAAAAATGGAAATTGTTTATGGATGAAAAATTTAAATAAATAAAATATTGTTTTTTTATAAAATTATAGTATAATTAATTAAATTATTTTATTTTTAATTGGTGCGGTAGTTCAGTTGGTTAGAATATCGGCCTGTCACGCCGGAGGTCACGGGTTCAAGTCCCGTCCGCACCGAAAAATATTTTAAAATACGATAAATATTATATATTTGATTAAAATTTTTGTTATGAATACTAAAATTTAAAAATATTTTGATAACATTAAATAATAAATTTTTTTTAAAAATATTTATATTGATATTTTATTTTTTTAAATAAATTTTATAAATAAATATTTTATTATTAAAAATATTTTAAAAATAAAAAAATTTTTTGTTAAATTATAGTTGTTTTTTCTTAAATTACATTAAATGTTTAATTATTTTTATATATTAATTTTTAACTAAATATAACATATAAACATAAATTTAATAAGATATTGTAACATTAAAAAATTTTTTGTAGTAGTTATTCCTAAAAAATGAACTTATAAAATATATTAAAATTTTTATATAAAATTATTTTTTATATAATTTAAAGTTATAAAAATATATTTTTTAATTAATTTTTTATTTAAAAAATTTTTATTAAAAAATTTCATATTTAATTTATTTTTATAAAAATAAGATTATAAAAAATTTTAAATATTGAAATTATTTTATACGATTTATAAAATATTTTATATCTTTTATTGTTAATATTTATAATAAGGAAATTGTATGAATTTAAAAAAAAAAAATAAAAATTTAGAAAACGTAAAAAAAAATAAAATTTCTATTATTAAATTAAAACTAAAAAAAAAAAAATTAAAAAAGAAATTATTAGATATTAAAAATAAAAATAAATTTTTACTAAAAAATTTTAATATAAGAATATATAAAAAATTAGAATCAGCATATAAATATTCTTTAGAAAAAATTATTATTTCTATATTACCTATATTAGATAGTTTGGAAATAGCATGTAAATCTATTCAAAATTTTGTAGAATATCGTGAAATATATAAAAAATTATTAAAAAATAATAATTTTTTTATAGATATATTGTTAAAAAATAATGTTAAAATTATTAAACAAAACAATGTCTTATTTGATCCTTCTGTTCATCAAGCAATGTTTTTAGTAAATTCTAAAAAAATAAAAGAAAATTATGTAGTAGAAGTACTTCAAAAAGGTTATATGCTACATGATCGTTTATTAAGAGCAGCTATGGTTTCTGTTTCTAAAAATTAAATATGAATGAATAAATTGTTTTTAAATATTAAATTTTTTTATTTAAATTTTATAATAAATACATATTTAAAGATTATTTTTTAATTATAATTTTAATATTTTATAACATAAAAAATTCTTTTTTCAAATGATTAAAAAAAAAAATAAATCCAATATATTATTTAATAAAAAAGTTAAATTTAATTTTTTTATTAAAAAAAAATTTATTGCTGGTATTGTATTACATGGATGGGAAGTAAAATCTATACGTCAAGGAAAAATTAATATTAATAATAGTTACGTAGTATTACGTTCAAATGAAATATTTTTATTAAATTGTGATATACAACCTTTACAGACATCGAATTTTTTTAAAAATAATTCTGTAAAAAATCATAGAAATATAAAATTATTGCTGTTAAAAAAAGAAATAAATTTTATATCCCAACAAATAAATAAATATAAATACACTATTGTTCCTATTTCTCTTTTTTGGAAAAAATCTTTTTGTAAATTAGAAATTGGTTTAGTTATAGGAAAAAGTCTTTATGATAAAAGACAATCTAAAAAAAATAAAATTTTAAAAAGAGAATTATCAAAGACTTTTAAACGTTTTCAATGTTAGTTTTAAAAAAAAATTATAAATTTACAGTGAATATAAAAAATTATAATATAAATACTTATTGGATGAATGTAGCTTTATTTTTAGCTAAAATTTCTTATAATAAAGGAGAAGTTCCTGTGGGAGCTGTATTAGTTAATTCAAATAAAGTGATAGGTATAGGATGGAATAATTCTATTAAAAAAAATGATCCTACAGCTCATGCAGAAATTATTGCGTTAAGAAATGGAGGAAATTATTTAAAGAATTATAGATTACTAAATACTACTTTATATGTTACATTAGAACCTTGTATCATGTGTTTAGGAGCTATTTTGCATAGTAGAATTAAAACATTAATCATAGGAGCTGTTAGAGAAAATCATTTTAAAAATATTCTTTATGATACCAATTTTATTTATAATTCTAATGGATTTAAAATTAAAATCATAAAAAATATTTTAAAAGATCAATGTTCTAATTTAATAAAACAATTTTTTATTAATCAAAGATAATAATATTATGATTCTAAAATAACAATTGCTTGAGCATATTTTTTTTCATCTGTGAAACTAATATGTGATTTATTAATACCTAGTTTATTTTTTTTATATAATGCATGTTTTAGATAATTTATTCTTAATTGTTTTTTTTGATTATAATAAATTTCAATATTTTTAAATGATATTTTATTTTGTATTCCTGTACCTAAAGCTTTACATGTAGCTTCTTTAATAACAAAACTTCTTGTTAAAAACTTTATTTTTCTGATGCTTTGATTATAAAAAAAAAATTCTTTTTTTGATAAAATTTTTTTTAAAAAATTTTCTTTATATAAATTAAATATTTTTTTTATTCTATTAATTCTTAATATATCAATTCCAATTCCTATAATTTTCATTTTATTTTTAAATATTTTATATTTTAATTATTATTAATTTTTATATAATTAGTTATTTTTTAATATTTTAATCCATATAAAAAGATGAATTTTAGTATTTAAAATTTTTTCTAATTTTACTTTAGATATCATACTAAATAATTTTATTTTTGTGCCATTTTTTCCAATAAAAATTTTTTTTTGTCTAACATTTAATACAAAAATTTCAGAATTAATAATCATTTCTTTTCGAATATTTTTTTGAATTGATTTAATTTTTATTTTAGATGAATATGGTAATTCATCTCCAAAATATCTCATTATTGTTTCTCTAATTATTTCATATATTTGAAATTTTAAAGAATAATTATTATTTATATTTTTATGAAACAAATGTTTTTGAATAGGTATTTTTTTTTTGATGATTTTTTCTAAAATTTTTATATTATCTCCTGTTTTTGATGATACAGGTATTATTTTTGTTTGAGAAAATTTTTTATGAATGTATTCAATAAATGGTAATATTTTGTTTTTTTTTTTTATTTTATCTATCTTATTTATAACAATTAAATTTGGAATATTTTTTTTATTAATTAAATTTAATAAAATATTATAATTTTTATTCCAAATAATTGTGTCAATCACTAAAATTATTAATTTTAAATTTTTTAAAGAGTAATGATTTAATTTTAAATCTTTAGTAAAATTTAAATTTTTTTGTTTTTTAAATCCTGGTGTATCAATATATATAAATTGATAATTTTTAATTGTTTTAATTCCTAAAATATTTCTTTGAGTAGTGTTTTTTTTTCTAGAAGTAATAGAAATTTTTTTTCCAATTAATTTATTCATTAAACTAGATTTTCCAGAATTTTGATTACCTATAATTGCTATTTTTCCACAATATTGATTTTTTATTTTTTTCACTCTATTCCTAATTTTATTAAAGCATATTGAGCAGAATTTTGTTCTGCTTTTCTTCTGCTAGATCCAATTCCAATTAAATTTTCAGAAATATTTAAGATTTTACATTTAACTGTAAATAATTGATTATGTGCTTCTCCATATACTTGTACTACAGTATAAGTAGGTAATGGTAAATGTTTAGATTGTAAATATTCTTGTAGTCTAGTTTTTGAATCTTTTTGAGCATCTCCTGGACTAATTTTTTCTAATCTTTTTTTATACCATTTTAATATTAATTTTTCTATAGTTTTAATATTACTATCTAAAAAAACACTTCCAATGATCGCTTCTACAGTATTTGCTAATATTGATTCTCTTCTAAAACCTCCACTTTTTAATTCTCCTTGTCCTAGTTTTAAATATTCTCCTAATTCAAATTCATGTGCAATTTTTGCTAAAGTATGCCCTCTAACTAAAGTTGCACGCATGCGACTCATATCTCCTTCATTTACATCAGGAAAAAATTTATATAATGCTGTAGCAATTACAAAACTAAGAATAGAATCACCTAAAAATTCTAATCTTTCATTATGATTAATTCCAGAACTTCTATGTGTTAATGCTTGAGTTAAAAGTTCTTTTTTAGTATATACATATCCTATTATTTTTTGTACTTTTTTTGTTTCAGAGTAATCCATGATATACCGATATTTTTTAAATTAAAATGTAATAATTAAAAATGTAAATTATTTTTTAAAATTAGAAAAGTTTTTATTTAATTATTTTTCCAATTCTATAAAATCTTATTCCAGTTGGCCACATATTTTCCTTTTGTTCTAAACTAAACCATACCATACTCACTTTTCCAAGAACATTTTCTTCAGGAACTAATCCCCAATATCTACTATCAGAACTATTATCTCTATTATCTCCCATAACAAAATAAAATCCTTTTGGAATCACCCAAGTTCCTAATTTTATTAATTTTTGTTTATAATAGAATTTTTTTTGATCTTTACAATTTTTAGATATAAGAATATTGTAATTATTTTTATTATTTGTTTCTTCTATAATTAAATTATTTTTTAAATCTAAAATATTTTTTTCTGGAAAATTATTATTTATAAATTTATCATATGTTACAAGATTCATTAGATATGAATATTTATTATATTTATTATAAATAGAAATTTTTTTAGTCAAAGGATTATATTTTACTGTATCTCCTGGGATTCCAATAACTCTTTTTACAAAATTTAAATTTGTATTATGAGGATATTTAAAAATTATAATATCACCTCTCAGAGGTTCTTGAATTCTAAATAATATTTTTTGATTAAATGGATTTATTATGTTATAAGCAAATTTTTTTACTAAAATATAATCTCCCACGAATAAAGAAGGTAACATTGAAGTTGAAGGAATTTGAAATGGTTCAAATATAAAAGTTCTAAAAATAAATGTAAATAATAAAATTGGAAAAATATCACTTATAGAACTTTCTTGTTCATTTTTATAATCATTATATTTTTTTTCTGTAAGATTATATTTGTAATATAAATTTTTTATTATTTTTAATGTCCATATAAAACCTGTAAAAGTCATAAAAAATATAAAACATGTAGAAATTATATTATACATTAATTTTTTCCTTACTAAGAGTCTTTATTTAAATTTAAAATAGAGAAAAAAGCTTCTTTTGGTAAATTAATATTTCCAATTCTTTTCATTTTTTTTTTACCTAATTTTTGTTTTTTTAATAATTTTTTTTTTCTTGAAATATCTCCTCCATAGCATTTAGATAAAACATTTTTTCTTAATTGTTTTATAGTGGTACGTGCTATAATTTTATTTTTTGCTGAAGCTTGTATTGAAATATCAAATTGTTGTCTTGGTATAATATTTTTCATTTTTTCAATAATTTCTTTTCCTTTTCTAAAGCATGTTTTTTCATGTACAATTGTAGATAATGCATCGATTTTTTCATTATTAATTAATATATTTAAACATATTAAATTAGATTTTTTAAATTTTTTAAATTTATATTCTAAAGATGCATATCCACTAGAAACAGATTTAATTTGATCAAAAAAATTTAAAACTATTTCAGACATTGGAATATCATAAGTTAAAGATATTTGATGTGTATGATAAACCATTTTTTTTTGAATTCCTCTTTTTTTTACACATAAAGAAATTATATTTCCAATATATTTTGAAGGCAACAAAATAATACATTCTGCAATAGGTTCTCGTATTTCTTTATATGTTCCTTTTTTAGGAAAATTAACTGGAGAATTTATTTTTAAAATTTTATTATTTTTTGAAAGTTTAATTTCATAAATTACTGTTGGAGGAGTCGAAATTAAATTTAAATTGTATTCTCGTTCTAATCTTTCTTGAATAATTTCCATATGTAAAATTCCAAGAAATCCGCATTTAAAACCAAAACCTAAAGCTGAAGAATTTTCTGGTTCATAAAATAGTGATGCATCATTTAAACTAAGTTTTCCTAAAGCATCTCTAAAATTTTCATATTGATTTGAATCAATAGTATACAGTCCAGCATATATTTGTGGTTGAACTTTTTTAAAACTAGATAAAGGGTATTTACAAGGATTATGAAAAGAAGTTAAGGTATCTCCAACTGGTGCAGCTGATATATTTTTAATACCGCAAATTACCCATCCTACTTCTCCACATTTTAATTTTTTTAAAGAAATTTGTTTAGGTGTAAATATTCCAAGTTTTTCAACTTTATAGTTTTTTTTTGAACTCATTACTTGAATTATAGATCCTTGTTCTAAAAATCCATTTTTAATTCTAATTAAAGATACTACACCTAAATAATTATCAAACCATGAATCAATTATAATTGCTTGTAATGGTTTTTTTTTATTTCCTATAGGAAAAGGAATTTTTTTAATAATTTTTTCTAATAATGATTTTACACCTAAACCAGTTTTTGCTGAACAAGATATAGCATTTTTAGAAGAAATTCCAATAATATCTTCTATATCTTTTAAGATACGATTAGGATCTGCATGAGGTAAATCAATTTTATTAATTACAGGAATTATTTTAATATTCATATTTAATGCTGTATAACAATTTTCTAATGTTTGAGCTTCTATTCCTTGGGTTGCATCAATTACTAATAATGCACCTTCACATGCTGATAAAGAACGTTTTACTTCATAAGAAAAATTTACATGTCCTGGAGTATCTATAAAATTTAAATAATATTTTTTATTATTTTGATTTATATACGTAGTAGTTACTGTTTGTGCTTTAATTGTAATTCCTCTTTCTTTTTCTAGATCCATAGTATCTAACATACGTGCAGATATTTCTCTTTTTTTTAAATTTCCACAAATTTGAATTAATCTATCAGCTAGAGTAGATTTACCGTGATCTATATGTGCAATAATAGAAAAATTTCTTATTCTTTTCATTAATTTTTGTATACCATAAATTATTATAAATTTATTATTATGTAATAATTTTAAAAATTAAAATCATTATAATTTTTTTCATTATATTATGATATTTACATTTTTTATTTAATTGTTTAAAAATTAATTATATAATAAAATTTTATTTTTCTTAATTTTTTTTAATAAAAATACTATATCATAGTTAATTATGAGAATAAAAATACAGTGATTTTTTATTTACAGAAAATTTTTTTAAGGTTTATATATGAAACATAAAAAAAAAAAAGTTATTATAGCGATGTCTGGAGGAGTAGATTCTTCTGTTTCTGCATGGTTATTAAAAAAAAAATATCATGTAGAAGGATTATTTATGAAAAATTGGGAAGAAGAAGATGATTTTAATTACTGTAGTTCAAAAAAAGATCTTCAAGATGTTGAAAGTGTATGTAAATCTTTAAAAATTTTTTTACATAAAGTAAATTTTTCTCTAGAATATTGGGAATATGTTTTTAAAAATTTTTTATTAGAGCATAAAAAAGGGAGAACTCCAAATCCAGATATATTATGTAATAAACACATTAAATTTAAATTTTTTTTTAAATTTGCAATAGAAAATTTAAATGCTGATTATATATCTACTGGGCATTATGCTATAAATTTTTTTAAAGATAAAAGTTATTTTTTATTAAAAGGAAAAGATAAAACTAAAGATCAAAGTTATTTTTTATATACATTAAAACAAACACACTTGAAAAAAATATTATTTCCATTAGGCAATTTAAAAAAAAAAAAAGTAAGGAAAATCGCAAAAAAAATAAATTTAAAAGTTTACAATAAAAAAGATTCTGTAGGTATTTGTTTTATTCAACCTCAATTTTATAATAAATTTTTAAATAAATATTTACCTTCTAAACCTGGATTAATTTTAACTGTTAAAAAAGAAATTATAGGAAAACATAACGGATTATTTCATTATACTTTAGGCCAAAGAAAAGGATTAAATATAGGAGGATTAAAAAAATATAATAGTGCTCCATGGTATGTTGTAGAAAAAGATGTTATCAATAATTTTTTAATTGTAGCTCAAGGTTTTCAAAATAAATATTTGTTATCTACAGGATTGATTCTTAAAAAAATACATTGGATTAATACAATAAATATTAATTTTCCTTTAACTTGTAAAGTTAAAACTCGATATTCTGAAATTGAAAATGATTGTATAATCATGCAAAGTCAAAAATATTTAAAAGTATCTTTTTTAAGTCCAATTTCTTCTGTAACTCCTGGACAATCTGCAGTTTTTTATTTAAAGAATATTTGTTTAGGTGGAGGAATAATTCAAAAAAGAATTCCATTAAGTAAAATTTTTTTAAATAGAAAATTTTAAATATCAATAAAATTTTTGTTATTAAAAAAGGAAAAAAATTTTGAAATATATTAATTTAAAAAATATTTCACCTTTAGATGGTAGGTATAAAAATTTCACTAAAATTTTAAGAAATATATTTAGTGAATATGGATTTATTAAATATAGATTAATAGTTGAAATTTCTTGGTTGAAGTATTTATCTAAAATACCAGAAATTAAAGAATTAAAATTATTTAATAAAAAAATTAATGAGTATTTAAATACAATTCAAAATCAGTTTAGTCTTAAAGATGCTTATGAAATAAAAAAAATTGAAAAACATACAAATCATGATTTAAAATCTATTATTGATTTTTTAACTAAAAAACTTTCTTTAATTAAAAATACAGATAATATTATTGAATTTATTCATTTTGGATGTACGTCTGAAGATATTAATAATATTGCTTATGCTTTAATGTTAAAAGATTCTAGAGAAAAATATATTTTAAAATATTGGAAAAAAATAATTTTTTATATGGATTTTATGTCAGTAAAATATAGAAAATCTGTAATTTTATCTAGAACTCATGGACAATCTGCTACTCCATCTACTATGGGAAAAGAAATTTCTAATTTTTCTTATAGATTAAAAAGACAATTTAATCAATTAAAAAAAATTAAAATTTTAGGAAAATTTAATGGTGCTGTAGGAAATTACAATGCTTTATTAATCGCATATCCACATTTAAATTGGGAAAAAATTAGTAAAAAATTTGTAAATTCTTTTGATATTTCTTGGAATCCTTATACTACTCAAATAGAACCACATGATTACTTATCTGAATTTTTTTCTTGTATTTTTAGATTTAATACTATTTTAATTGATTTTAATAGAGATATGTGGGGTTATATTTCTTTAAATTATTTTAAACAAAAAATTAAATTTCATGAAACAGGGTCTTCTACTATGCCTCATAAAATTAATCCTATATATTTTGAAAATTCTGAAGGAAATTTAGGAATTTCTAACGCTTTAATACAACATATTTCATTTAAGTTACCTATTTCTAGATGGCAAAGAGATTTAAGTGATTCTACTGTTTTAAGAAATTTAGGAAGTATTATAGCATATTCTATAATTAGTTATCGTTTTATTTTATTAGGAATGAAAAGAATAAAAATTAATAAAAAATATATTAAAAAGGATTTAAAAAAAAATTATTCAATATTATTAGAACCATTACAAATTGTGATGCGTAAAATGGGTATAAAAAATTCATATAAAAAAATTAAAGATTTATTTAGAGGAAGAGAAGTAAATGCTAAAATTATAAAAAAATTTATTGATAATTTAAATATTCCTAATTCTGAAAAACAAAAGTTATACAATTTAACTCCTTTTAATTATATAGGAAATTCTGCTATTCTTGCAAAAAAAATTTCTCTTTATAAATATTAATTTTTTATAGTATTTTTTTTTAAAGGTTTTATATATGAAATTTTTATTAAATAAAAAAATTTTAGTTATTGGTTTACATAATAAATATTCTATAGCATATGGTATTTCTAAAATTATTTATAAGCAAGGAGCTAATTTAGCGTTTACATATAAAAATAAAAAGTATAAAAATAAAATTAAAGATATAGCTAAAAAATTTAATTCAAACATTGTTTTAAAATGTAATATGAAAAAAGATTCTAATATTAAAAATCTTTTTGCAAAATTAAAAAAAATATGGTTAAATTTTGATGGATTTATACATTCTATAGCATATTTAAATAAATATAGTCTTAAAAAAAAATATATTGATTCAATTAATTTAAAAGATTTTAATAAATCTCATCATATCACTTCATATAGTTTTTCAGCAATTGCTAAATATTGTCAATTTATGCTAAATAAGAATTCTTCTTTATTAACTATATCTTATCTTGGTTCTAAAAAATTTATACCATATTATAATTTTATGGGATTAGCTAAAGCTTCTTTAGAATCAAATGTTAGATATTTAGCATGTTCTTTAGGTCCAAGAATTAGAGTTAATGCAATTTCTTCAGGTCCAATAAAAACAATTTCTTCATATGGTATTAAAAATTTTAAAAAAATTTATTCTATAAATAAAAATTTTTCTCCAATCAAAAGAAATGTATCTATTACAGAAATAGGGAATACAGCGGCTTTTTTAATTAGTAATTTATCTTCTGGAATTACAGGTCAAATTATATATGTAGATGGAGGATTTAATATAGTTGGACTGTTTTAATTTTTTTTAATTTATGTTTATTAATTTAGTTTGGTCTTTTATTAAAATCATAGTATATTAATTTAATGTATTTTATATTTAAAATATTAAAATTTATATAAATAATTTTTTATAAAAATTTTTTAAGTATTTTAATGTAATATTTTAGGTTAAATTATAATGTTTTATGATAACAGTATATTAATACAGTTAAAAAAAAAATTTAAAAAAAAAACACTTAGAATTGAAGGAATAGTAAAAAAATCTGAGAAAGGTTTTGGATTTTTAGAAACAGATTCAAAAAATAGTTATTTTATACCTCCAAAAAAAATAAAAAAAGTGATGCATGGAGATAAAATAATTGCTAAAATAGGATTTTCTAAAAATAGAGAAATAGTTATTCCAGAAAAACTTATAAAATCTTTTTTACAAGTTTTCATTGGTAGACTTCAAAAAATTAATCAACAATTTTTTATTGTACCAAATTATATTTTTTTAAAAGAATATATTCCATGTACATTTTTAATAGATCAAAATTCTGAATTTAAATCAGGAGATTGGTTTATAGCTAAATTAACTAAGCATAAATTAAATCATGATTCTTTTCATGCTAATTTAATTAAATTTATTGCAAAAAAAGAAGATCCATTTATATCATGGTGGATAACTTTATCTAAATATAATTTAAAAAAGAAAGAACCTAAAGTTGATGTAAAAAATATTTCGTTTTTTGATTCTGAAAAAAGATTAGATTTAACAAATTTATCTTTTATAACTATAGATAATAGCAGTACTAAAGATATTGATGATGCATTATTTATAAAAAAACTTGGTAATAATTTTAAATTAATAGTAGCTATATCTGATACTACATCTTTTATTCATTCTAAAAGTAAATTAGATATTATTGCAGCAAAAAGAGCTTTTACTAATTATTTACCTGGATTTAATATTCCCATGTTACCAAGAATATTGTCTGAAGATTTATGTTCATTAAAACCAAATCAAAAACGTCCAGTATTAGCATGTAAAATGATTATTTCTAAAACAGGAAAAATACAAAAAAATAGTGAATTTTTTTTAGCATGGATTAAATCTAAAGAAAAGTTATCATATCAAAATGTTTCAGATTGGTTAGAAAAAAAAAATAGTTGGATTCCATCTACGAAAAATATTCAAAAACAATTAAAACTTTTAAAAAAATTATGTATTTCTAGAATTGAATGGAGAAAGAAATATGCTCTAATTTTTCCAGAAAGATTAGAATATAAATTTCATTTATCTTCTAATGGTGAAGTTTTAAAAATTTCTAATGAAAAAAGAAGAATTGCTCATAAAATAGTAGAAGAATGTATGATATCTGCTAATATTACTGCAGCAAATTTTTTATCTAAAAAAATTGGTTTTGGATTATACAATAATCATTCTGGTTTTGATATATCTGATGCTAAACAAATTTCATTATTACTTAAAAAAAATAATATTTTTATTACTTCAAAAGAAATCTTGACTTTAAAGGGATTTCGTAGTTTATATAAAATTTTAAAAAAAAATAAATATAAATATTTAAATAACAGAATTAGAAAATTTCAATCTTTTAGTGAATTTAGTTTAATTCCTAATCCTCATTATGCTTTAGGATTGAAAAGATATGCTACATGGACTTCACCAATTAGAAAATATGGAGATATAATTAATCATAGATTTTTAAAATCAATTATTTTAGGTTGTCAACCTGAAATAATAAATCAAAATACTATAAAAAAGATTTCTGATCAAAAAAGAAAGCATAGATTATCAGAAAAAGAAATAGTAGAATTATTGTATATTCAATATTTTAGTAAAAATAATTTTAAAAATAAAATATTTCAATCTGAAATAATAGATGTTTTAAGAGGAGGTATTCGTGCAAAATTATTAGACACAGGAGCTAATGTTTTTATTCCTAATTCATTTATTCATAATATTCGTTCAGAATTAGAGTTAAATTTAGAAGATGGATTAATTTATGTGAAAAAGAAAATATTACATCAAATATCAGATATTATTCAAGTTAAAATAATAGATATTAAAAAAGATACAAAAAGTATTATAGCAAAAGTAATTCAAAATTAATTTAATAACGTTAATTATATAAGTTTTAATCAAAATATAAGGAAGATATGTGAATATATTGAATTTTGATTTTACCATTTATATAAAATTTTTTATTAGTTTAGTTATATTAATTAATCCTATAGGTATGATACCAATTTTTTTAAGTATGACAAATCATTTTTCTGATAAAGAAAAAAATAGAATTAATTTAGTAGCAAATTTTTCAGCGTTTTTAATTTTATTAATATCTTTGTTTTTTGGTCATTCAATTTTAAAATTTTTTGCAATTTCTATATCATCTGTTAAAATTTCTGGAGGTTTATTAATTTTAACTATAGCATTTTCTATGATTAATAATCATAATACTTCTTTATATTCAAAAAAAAAATATACTAAAAAAAATAATATACAAAGACATAATATTGCTATAATACCTTTAGCTATGCCTTTAATTGCTGGTCCTGGTGCTATTAGCACTACGATAATTTGGAGCATTCAAAATTCTAGTTTAACAAATATGATTTTTTTTAGTATAGTAATTTTTATATTTTTTATGCTTTGTTATTTTGTATTTCGTATTTCTCCATTTTTTATGTATTTTTTTGGTAAAACTGGTATGGAGATTATTACTAAAATTATGGGATTATTACTTATGTCTGTAGGAATAGAATTAATTACTTCTGGAATACGATTTATTCTTGATAAAAATGTTCATGATATTTAAAAATATTTGATCTTTTATGATACTATTTTAATTTATATGAAACCAAATAAAATTTATATTAGAAATTTAAAAAAAACTGATTGGAGTATTACTTCTAGTGCTATGCATATATTTACTAATTCTAGATCTCAGAAAACAATAGATGAATTATGGTTTACAGAACATAATTCAATTTTTACTACAGGTTTATTAGAAAAAAACAAAAATATTATTAAAAAAATACGTAATATTCCAATTGTTCAATGTAATAGAGGAGGTAAAATAACTTATCATGGTCCAGGACAGCAATTAGTTTATATGTTAATAAATTTAAAAGAAAAAAAAATTGGTATTAAAAAATTTCTTTTTTTGATTGAAAAAGTTGTAATTAAAACATTAAAAAAATTTCAGATTACTGCTTATACTATAAAAAATTCTCCAGGTATATATATTAATAAAAAAAAATTTTGTTTTATAGGTTTACGTGTTAAAAATCATTGTTCTTTATATGGAATATCTTATAATATACATACTGATTTAAGTTTATATAAATATATTAATCCTTGTGGAAATAAATTTATAAAAATTTTAAATTTAATAGATGTAATTCCTACAATTACAATGAATATTTTTAGAAAACAATTTATTAAAACATTTTTAAATATTTTTAAATATCAAGAAAAATATCAATCTTCATATAATGTTTTTAATAAAATATATCAAAATTAATTTCTTTAGATTTATTCTTTATATAAAAATATTTTTTTGTAAAATTTGAATTATTTTACCTTAAAAATAAAATTTTAATTGAGATTTATTAAATATGTTAATAAAACCAAATTGGATTAAAATTAAATTTCCTACTAATCTTAATAATATTCAGAATGTTAAAAAAGTTTTAAGAAATAAATCTTTAAAAACTGTATGTGAAGAAGCTAGATGTCCAAATTTACATGAATGTTTTAATAATGGAACTGCAACATTTATGATTTTAGGATCAATTTGTACACGTAAATGTCCTTTTTGTGCAGTAAAAAAAGGTCAACCGAAATATTTAGATAAAAATGAACCTAAAAATTTAGCAAAAGTAATAAAAAAAATGAATTTAAGTTATGTGGTCATTACTTCTGTAAATCGTGATGATTTAAAAGATGGTGGATCTTTACATTTTTCTAAATGTATTAAAGAAATTAGAAAAATTAAAAATATTAAAATTGAAATACTAGTTCCAGATTTTAGAAAAAAAGAAAATTTAGCATTGACTTTGATTGGAAAAAATTTACCTGATGTTTTTAATCATAATTTAGAAAATGTTCCTAGATTATATAAATATATTCGTCCAGGAGCTAATTATAAAAAATCTTTATATTTATTAAATAAATTTCATAAAAAATTTCCTCATATTCCAACTAAATCTGGATTAATGGTTGGATTAGGTGAAAAAAAAATTGAAATATTACAAGTTATTAAAGATCTTTATAATAATGGAGTATCTATGTTAACTATTGGACAATATTTACAACCAAGTAAATTTCATATTTCTGTAAAAAAATATTTTCATTTAGAAGAATTTGAAGAAATAAAAAATCAAGCTTTATTAATTGGTTTTAAGTATGTTTTTTGTGGTCCTTTAGTTCGATCATCATATCATGCTTTTGCACAATATAACGTAATTAAATAATAATTATTTATAATAGAATATAATTTTTAATTAGAGGATTAAAAGTGTTATATACTAACTTAAAAAAAACCTATAAAACAAAAATAATTATTGCATTAGATTATTCTAGTAAAAAAAAAGCATTAATGTTAATAAAAAATTTAAATCCAAAATTTTATAGATTAAAAATTGGAAAAGAAATGTTTTTTTTATTTGGTATAAATTTTTTAAAAAAAATTATACATTTAGGATTTAAAGTTTTTTTAGATTTAAAATTAAATGATATTCCTAATACTGTTTTTCGAGCTATTAAATCTTTTTCTAAATTAAATTTATGGATGATTAGTATTCATGCATCTGGAGGAAAAGATATGATGAAATCTGCTAAATCAGCAATAAAATTTTTTAAAAAACCTCCTTTATTAATTTCTGTAACAGTTTTAAGTAGTTTTTCAAATAAAAATTTAAATGAAATAGGAATATATTCCTCTATTAATAAACAAATTTTATTATTAGCAAAGTTATCTAAAAAAATTGGTTTAGATGGTGTTGTATGTCCTGGAAGCGCTGTTAAAGATATAAAAAAAATTTTAGGAGCAGATTTTAAAATTATCACTCCAGGAGTTAGAATGTTAAATAGTTCTTTGCATGATCAAAAAAATGTAATTACTCCAGAAAAAGCAGTAAATTTAAAAATAGATTACATTGTTTTAGGTAGAATTATTACTTTTTCACAGAATCCAATTAATGATTTAAAAAAAATTTTTTTATTAATTAATAATAAAAAAAAAAATTTTAATATTTTAAATATTAATAAAATATCAAACTAACATTTTGAAAATTATAGAGATTTCATGAGATTAAAAAAAATTGCACAATCTATATTACCTACACGTTGGGGTAAGTTTTCGATTATTGCTTTTGAAGAAAGTAATAAAAAAAAAAATAATAATCATATAGCTTTAATTTATGGAAATATATATCGTCAAAAAAAAACTATATTAGCTCGTATTCATTCAGAATGCTTAACTGGAGATTCATTATTTAGCTTACGTTGTGATTGCGGAATACAATTAAAAACTTCATTAAATATAATATCTCAAGAAGGTGCTGGAATTTTAATATATCATCGACAAGAAGGAAGAAATATAGGATTAATTAATAAAATTAAAGCGTATGCTTTACAAGATATGGGATTAGATACTGTAGAAGCAAATCATAAATTAGGTTTTTTATCCGATGAAAGAGATTTTAAAATTTGTTCAGATATTTTTAAATTATTAAAAATAAAAAAAATACGTTTATTAACCAATAATCCTAAAAAAGTTAAAATTTTAAGTAAACATGGTATTCAGATTCAAGAAAGAGTATCTTTAATTGTTGGTTTAAATAAAATAAATAAATTTTATGTTCATACAAAAAAAAATAAAATGGGTCATTTTTTTTAAAGATAATAGGAATATTCAAACAAATAATAATTTTTTGTGATATTTTTTTTAATTTTTAAAATTTTTTATAGTATTTTAATTTTTATATTATTTTATTTTTAATTTACTATTTAAAAAAAAATTTATAATTTATAATTTTTTATATAATATAAATTTTTATATAAATATAAAAATATTTTAAAAATATTTAATATAATTAAAATATTTTTTTATGAGTATATTTAATATCTAAAAAATAAATTAATTTTCTCTGTTTTTTATAAATTATTTTTATAAAAAATTTTTCTCGGTTTTCCTTTTTTATCTATAGCAACATAAATAAATTTTCCATATGTAGCTAGATATTCTTCTTGAATAGGCTTAGAATATAATCTTTTTACCCAAATTTCTATTTTTATTTTCATAGAACTAGTTCCAATTTTAATACATTTTCCATAGCAATTAATAATATCTCCGATAGAGATCGGATAAATAAAAGAAACTTTTTTTGCTTGCGCTGTTACTACTCTACCTAAAGATATTTGTTTTGCTAAGATTGCTCCTCCCATATCCATTTGTGACATTATCCATCCTCCAAAAATATTTCCATTAGCATTGGTATGATTAGGCATAGCTAAAGTTTTTAAAAGCATATTCTTTTTATTTTTAATATTTTCATTCATTTTTTTTTTTTTTGTTCCTGTTTTAAAATTTTTAATTTTTATAAAATAATAAAAATATTTAAATATTAACTTAAATTTTTTAAATTGATAATTTTCTTTAAAATTTAAATTTTGAATTTGTTTATTTAAATAACAAAAATATTTTATTTTAAATAAGTAGATTTTTTAAAAAAAATACATAATTTTTTAATTTTTTTAAGCATTTTATTTTCATTTAATAAATATTTTTCTATTAAAGAAATAATTTTTGAACCACATATAATGCCTGAAATTCCAGATTTAAATATTAATTTTATATTAGTACATTTATTTATTCCAAAACCATTTAAAATAGGTGCAGATTTATTTTTTATTAACATATTAATTATTTTAATATTAATTTTTGTATTTTTTTTATGAATTCCTGTGACTCCAGTTCTAGATACTAAATATACATAATCTTGACTATATTTAGATATTTTTTTAATTAATATATTATTAGCATTTGGAGGACATATATAAATTGAAGATATTTTATTTAATAAAGAATATTTACGAAATTCATATGATTCTTGTATAGGAACATCAGGAATAAGTACTGAATCTATTCCAGATTTATAACAATAATAATAAAATTTTTTGATACCAAAATTGAAAATTAAATTTGCATATATTAATAGTCCTATAGGTAATTTTTTATTTTCTTTACGTATTTTTTTTATCGTTTTAAAGATTTTTTTTATAGAAATTTTATTTTTTAAAGCACGTTTATTAGATTTTTGTATGATCGGTCCGTCTGCTAATGGATCTGAAAATGGTATACCAAGTTCTATAGCATCTGCTCCAGAAGAAATCACAGTTTTAATAATTTTTATAGATTGTTTTAAATTAGGATCACCTAAAATTAAAAATGGAACAAAAATTTTTTCTGTATTTTTTTTATTATTAAACATAACTTTATATCGATTCATTAAATTTCCTTAATATTTAGATCATTTTTTTTTAAAAATTTATTTACTGTTTCAATATCTTTATCTCCTCTTCCAGATAAATTTACAATAAATATTTGTTTTTTATTTTTATTTTTATTCATTAATTGTAATGCATATGATAAAGCATGAGATGATTCTAATGCTGGAATAATACCTTCTTTTTTTGATAATAACAAAAAAGCTTTAATAGCATCTATATCTAATACAGAAACATATTTTACTACTTTATTTTTTTTTAACCATGCATGTTCTGGACCTACTGAAGGAAAATTTAATCCAGAAGAAATTGACCATGATTTTTTAATTTGTCCTTCTTTCGATTGTAAAATTAAAGATTTCATTCCAAAATAAATACCTGTAGTACCTTTAGTTAATGAAGCGCTATGTTTTTTTGTTTGAAGACCTTTTCCAGCAGCTTCTACTCCAATTAAAGATATAGATTTATTATTCAAAAAAGATTCAAATATTCCAATAGAATTAGATCCTCCTCCTACGCAAGCTATTATTGAATTTGGAAGTTTATTTTCTTTTAATAAAATTTGTTTAATGGTTTCTTGACCAATTATTTTTTGAAAATATTTTACTATTTTCGGGTAAGGATGAGGTCCTGCTACTGTTCCTAACATATAATATGCTGTATTATAGTTTTCTGACCAATCTCGCATAGCTTCATTACATGCATCTTTTAATGTCGAGTTTCCAGAATTTACCGGAATTATTTTTGCTCCCATTAATTTCATTCGTAAAACATTTGAATATTGACGTTGAATATCTTTTTCTCCCATATAAATTCTACATTTTAAATTTAATCTAGCACATACAAGAGCTGATGCAACTCCATGTTGTCCTGCTCCTGTTTCTGCAATAATTTCTTTTTTATTCATTTTTTTAGCTAATAATGCTTGTCCTAGAACTTGATTAGTTTTATGTGCTCCTCCATGTAATAAATCTTCTCTTTTTAAATAAATTTTAGTTTTTGTTCCTTGTGTAATATTTTTACATAATGTTAATGGAGTAGGTCGTCCTGCAAAATTTTTTAATAATTCATTAAATTTTTTTTTAAACTTAATATTTTTTTTTTCTTGAAGAAAACATTTTTCTAATTCATTTAATGCAGGAATTAATATTTCTGGAACGAATTGTCCTCCAAATTTTCCAAAATATGAATTATTTTTTTTCATTTTTTTTTCCTTATAATATAATTTCTTATAATTTTAAATATTTTTTTTATTTTATGTTTATCTTTAATTCCTATACTTTTTTCTAATCCAGAATTAAAATCTAAACCAAAGAAATTAGATTGTAATGCTTTTTGAACATTTGTTAAATTTAGTCCACCTGATAATATAATTTCTTTTAAATTTTCATTTTTTAATATTTTCCAATTAAAACTTTTTCCACTTCCTGGATTAATATTATCAAATAAATATTTATTAACATTTAAAAATTTTTGATAAAAATATATATTTTTATTTACTCCTATAGATTTCCAAATTTTTATTTTATATCCTAAATGTTTTATAAGAGTTTGTATATATTCTTCATTTTCTGTTCCGTGTAATTGTATAGTTTTTAGATTTAATAATGAAACTTTTTTAATAATTTCACTAATATTTTGATTTTGAAATACTCCTACAAATTTTAAATTTTTAATAGAAGTAATTTTTTCTGCTTTTTTAAAATTTATTTTTCTTGGAGAATTTTTACAAAAAATTAATCCACCATAAATTGCTCCATATTTTTCTGATATTTTTGCATCTTTTATTCGTGTTAAACCACAAATTTTATTATTCCCAAAAATAATTTTTTTAACTGCTATACTTAAGTTTTTTTTTTTCATTAAACTAGAACCAATTAAGAATCCATTTACTATAGAAGATAATTTTCTAAGTTGAAAATTTTTATAGAATCCAGATTCGCTAATAATGATTGCTTTTTTATGAATTAAAGGAGCTAGATTATAGGTATTATTGATATCGATTGAAAGATTTTTTAAGTTACGATTATTAATTCCAATTACTTGAGCTTTTAAATATATTGCTCTTTTTAATTCTTGTATATTATGTACTTCTGTTAAAATACCTAAATTCATATTTTTACATAAATTTGATAAAAAAATATATTCATTATCATTTAAAACAGATAACATTAATAAAACAGCATCTGCTTGATAATATCTAGCTAAATATATTTGATATGGATCAAAAATAAAATCTTTACATAAAATAGGTTGTGATACTTGATTTCTTACGATAGATATGTTTTCTATATTTCCATGAAAATAATGATTTTCTGTGATTACTGAAATTACATCAGCGTATTTTTTATATACAGAGGAAATTTCATTTAAATTAAAATTTTTATTAATTATTCCTAATGAAGGTGAAGATTTTTTACATTCTAAAATAAAAGAAATTTTATTTTTATTTAAAGATTTAATAAAACTTCTAGTTTTTATAGAAATTTTTTTTTGTAAATATTGAATTGGTTTTTTAATTTTTTGATTTTCAATCCATTTTTTTTTTTTAATTAAGATTTTTTTTAATGTTGTTTGAATCATATTTCTCCTACTCTAGAAATATTTTTTATAAAATTATAAATTTTACCGCTATGAAGAATTTTTAAACTATCTATAGTATTTTTTTTTAAATTTTTATTTCCGAAAATTTTTAATAAAATAGATGTGTTTATTGCTATTAATTCGTTATCTTCATCTGATCCTTTACCTTTAAAAATTTTTTTTAAAATTTTAAAGTTGTCTTGTAAAGATCTTTTTTCAATATTTTTTTTTATTCTCCATGATAAACCAAAATCTGAAGGAGTGTATACTTTAGAAGTAATTTTTTTATTTTTAATTTTCACTAAATAAGTGGGTTTATATAAAGTTGCTTCATCTGTTTTATCACTATTAATTAAAAATATTTTTTTATATTTCATTTTTTGTATTATTTTTGCCATAAAAAACATAATATCCTTACTATACGTTCCAATTACTCCTAATTTTGGTTGAGAAGGATTAAGAAGAGGTCCTGCAATATTAAAAAAAGTTCTTATTTTTAATTCTGATCGAACTTGATGAACATGTTTAAATATAGGATTATATTTTTGTGCATTTAAAAAACAAATATTAAATTTGTTAAACATTTGTTTTGATGATTCTATAGACATTTGTGTATTAATATTGAAACATTGTAGTATATTAGAAGATCCAGAACTACTAGTAATACTTTCATTGCAATGTTTAATAATTTTAAATCCTAATAATGCTGCAATTAAAGCACTAGATGTAGAAATATTAATTCCATTACTTGAATCTCCACCTGTACCTGCTATATCAGAATATTTACATTTTTGTTTAGGAAATTTTTTCATTAACTTCCAGGATGCTTGTATTAATCCTAATATTTCTCTTTTTTTAATTCCTTTTATTTTAATAGCAGTTATAATACTAGAAATTTGTGATAAATTAATTTTTTTTTTTCCAATTAAAAGCATTAATTTATACATTTCTGTTTTTTGAAGATTTTTAGAACATAACAACTTATTTAAAATTTTTTTCATTTTTTTTTTATTCGTATAATAAATTAATATTTTTGAAATAATACTTAATTTTTAATTTTTATTTTTTAAATTTTAAAAATATTTAAATAATATTTTTTAATTTTTAATTATTAGAGATTTAATATAAATTATTTTTAATATAATGATTTTATTTTTTTTAAAATTAATGAAAGAACTTTAGCATTATTTGCGATAATAACAGTTTTATTATTGTAATCAAATCCTCCTTGATAATCACTAATTATTCCTCCTGTTTCTTTAACATGTAAAATTCCTGAATAATAATTCTTTATTTTAAAATTATATTCAATAATACAATCAATTCTTCCATTAGCCAAGTAAGCTAAATCTAAAGGTACTAAATTAGTACTTCTAAAAATAATTCCTTTTTTAAAAATTTTTTTTAAAATTTTATAAAAAATATGATTTTTTTGAAAGATCATATAATTAATTTTAGCAGAAACAAAAATTTTTTTTAACAAATATGTTTTTGAAGATCGCATTCTATGTCCATTAATTTGTGCTCCATGACCATTTACTGCTGTAAATAATTCATTTTTTAATGGATCATATATTACTGAAGAGTTAATTTTTTTTTGTACAAAAATGGTTATTGAAACGCAAAAATTTGGAAATCTTTTCTTAAAATTTTTTTTTCCATGAATAAGATTAATTATCCATGTTGGATTTTTAAATTTTTTTAATTTAGAACTGTTATAATTAAATAATATATGATGTTTAAAATATGATTTTTTTATTAGATTTATAATCATATTTTTTGTTTTATAAATTTCTTTTTGAAGAATTTCTTTATTTTTTAGATAGTTAAATGTATTTTTATCATATGCTTGAATAATATTATTACCTCCTTTTATGGCTGCCTGAATTGCTATATTTAATATAGGATGCATTTTTTTTTTCCTGTGTGTAATAAAATTAAAAAATATTATTTTATAAAATAAAAGTCGTTATATAATAGTACAATTACTAGATTAAAAATATTTAAATTATTTATTTATTTTTTATTTTATATAAATATTTTTATACAATTTAATTGTATCAAGTTTTTTAGATGATTTATTTTTTTTCTGAAATATATTAAAAAATATATTTTGATATTAATTTTATACCAGAGATAATATTTATTATGATTAAAAAAATAAAATCCATAAGAGGAATGCATGATTACCTTCCTGAAGAGTTATATTTTTGGGAATATACTGAAAAAATTTTAAAAATAATATTTAAGAATTATGGATATAAAGAAATTAGATTACCAATATTAGAACATACTCAATTATTTAAAAAATCTATTGGAAAGGTTACTGATATTATAGAAAAAGAAATGTATACATTTTTTGATAATAAAAAAAAAAGTATTACATTACGTCCAGAAGCTACAGCAAGTTGTGCAAGAGCTGTTTTAGAGAATAATCTATTAAAAAATATTAATCAAAGATTTTGGTATTTTGGTCCAATGTTTAGATATGAAAGACCTCAAAAATGTCGTTATAGACAATTTTATCAATTTGGTTGTGAAGTTTATGGTTTAAGTGATCCTTGTATAGATTTAGAATTAATTATACTTTTATATCGTTGTTGGAAAAATTTAAAAATAGATAAAAAAATTTTTTTAGAAATAAATTCTATTGGAAGTATTCAATCTCGTGAAAAGTATAAATCTGATTTAAAATTTTTCTTAAATTCTAATATAGATTCTTTAGATATAGAATCTAGAAAAAGATTATATACTAATCCTCTAAGAATATTGGACAGCAAAAATTTAAATGTTCAAAATTTATTAAGACATGGTCCAGTTTTACTAGATTATATTGATAAAAATTCTAAAAATCATTTTAAAAATTTATGTTCTTTAATTAAAAAAATGAATATTCCTTTTATAATAAATAAAAATTTAGTACGTGGATTAGATTATTATAATAGCGTTGTATTTGAATGGAAATATAAAAGTAAAAAATTAGGTTCTCAAAATACTATCTGTGCTGGTGGACGTTATGATAATTTAATTAATATTTTAGGAGGACCGTCTACTCCTGCGTTAGGATTTGCAATTGGTATGGAACGTTTAATATATATTCTGCGAAAAAATAAAAAAAAAATAAATCAAAATTTAACAAATGATATTTATATAATTTCTGATTTACGTGAAAATAAGATATTATGTATAAAATATTCAGAAAAAATTAGAAATTATTTTAGTAAATTAAAAATTATTCAGGATTTTAATCTTGGCTCAATAAAAAAAAAAATTATTCGAGCAAAAAAATTTCAATCAAAAATAATTATTATTATAAATAAATATACATTAATTAATAATATAATTGAAATTCGATATTGTAATACTAATAAAATCAAATTAATAAATATAAAAAAAGTTATTACAACATTAAAAAAATTTTTTTTAAAATAATATATTTACATTTAAATATAATATTTTCAATATTACAGTAAGGATTTTAAAAAGATGTACTTTGATCAAAGTAAAAATTTTAAAAATGATACAAAATTATGGAATTTATTATATAAAGAAACTCAAAGACAAAATAAAAATATTACTCTTATAGCTTCAGAAAATTATGCTACTAAAGAAGTAATGTTAGCTCAAGGATCTATTTTAACAAACAAATATGCTGAAGGATATCCAAATCATCGTTATTATGGAGGATGTAAATATATAGATAAAATAGAAAATTTAGCAATTTCAAGAGCTAAAAAATTATTTCAAGCAGATTATGCTAATGTTCAACCTCATTCTGGTTCTCAAGCAAATTTTTCTGTTTATAACGCTCTTTTAAAACCTGGAGATTTAATTTTAGGAATGAATTTAATTGATGGAGGTCATTTAACACATGGATCTTTAGTAAATTTTTCTGGAAAAATATATAAATCTATATCTTATAAATTAAATAAATTTGAAAAAATTGATTATTCAAATATTAGATTTTTAGCAAAAAAATATCAACCTAAAATTATTATTGGTGGTTTTTCTTCTTATTCAGGTCAATGTAATTGGAAAAAAATGAGAGAAATAGCTGATGAAATTAAAGCTTATTTGGTTGTAGATATTGCTCATATTGCTGGATTAATAGCTTCTAATTTATATCCAAGTCCTATAAATTATGCTCATGTAGTAACTACCACTACACATAAAACACTTTCTGGACCAAGAGGAGGTTTAATATTATCTAACGCAAAAGATAAATTATTATATGAAAAATTAGATAAATCTATTTTTCCTGGATCTCAAGGAGGACCATTAATGCATGTTATAGCAGCTAAAGCTATTTCATTTAAACATGCTATGAGTACGTCATTTAAAAAATATCAAAAACAAATTTTAAAAAATTCTCAAGTAATGTCAAAATATTTTTTAAAAAAGAAATTTAAAATAGTTTCTAATGGTACAAAAAATCATTTATTTGTTCTAAATCTTGTTCAAAATAATATTACAGGAAAAGATGCAGAAGATTTTTTAAGTTGTTCGAATATTATAGTTAATAAAAATACAATACCGAATGATTTAAAAAGTCCTTTTATAACTTCTGGAATTCGTATTGGAACTCCAGCGATTACAAATCGTGGAATAAAAGAATCAGAATCAGAAGAAATTGCTTATTTAATTACTGTTTTATTAAATAATTTTAAAAACTATAACATAAGTTCTAAAATTAAAAAAAATATACTAAGTATTTGTAAAAAATATCCAATTTATTCATAATTTTTTAATTTTAAATTAATGATATATTTAATTTAATTTTTTTGATATTTATCTTTTTATTTTTTAAAAAATTAACTTCTCCAATAAATGGTATATTTAATTCTGTTTTTAAATATTTAATATATTCTTGATAATATATTTCTTTTTTTTTATAAATATTATTTGCAATCCATCCTAAACATTTTAATTTAGAATTTATAATAGAGTTTTTTGTTAAAATAGCATGATTTATACAACCTATTTTAATTGCAACAACAATTAATACTGGTAATTTTTCTGAAATTACCCAATCTGAAAATTTTTTTTTATTAGATAAAGGAGTATGCCATCCTCCTGCTCCTTCTATTAAAATCCAATTTGATTTTTTAGAAATTTTGTTTAACCCATGAGACATTTTTTTTAAACTAATTTTTTTTTTATTAATTTTACTAGCAATATGTGGAGGAATAGATTTTTTAAAATTTATAGGATTAATATCTTTTAATGAAAATTTTTTAAAACTATATTTATTTAATAAATATGCATCTTCATTAATTTTTTTATAATATTTTTTAGTTGTTAACCCAGATGATATAGGTTTATATCCTACAGATTTAAATCCAAATTTCTGTGCTTTTTTTAATAAAATACAACTAATTAAAGTTTTTCCAACATTTGTATCTGTTCCTGTAATAAAAAATTTTTTTTTCATATTTTAATTAATATTTTTATAAAATGTATAATATACAATTAAATTTAGTAATTTTATGCTAAACTTAACAAAATATTTTATATTTAAGTTTAACATAAGTATTTTTTAATAATAAAAAATTTCTTATATAAAAATTTTGTTACTCTTTTTCTAAAGCATTATAAAAAAAATTTTTATTATAATGTTGATTATTAAATTTAGATTCAAATTTTTCTGGTTTTAAATCTAATTTCTGAAATAATTTTATATCTTTTTTTTCACTTTGATTTTTTGTAGTTAGTAATTTACAACCATAAAAAATAGAATTCGCTCCAACCATAAAACACATAGCTTGTGTTTGAAAATTCATTTTTTCTCTTCCAGCAGAAAGTCTAATATATGATTTAGGCATCATAATTCTAGCAATTGCTATAATTCTAATAAAATCAAATTCATTTACTTTTTTATTATTTTCTAATGGAGTTCCAGGAATTTTTACTAGCATATTTATAGGTATACTTTCAGGAGGTTTAGGAAGATTAGATAATTCCATTAAAAATTCTATTCTATCTTGAACTTTTTCTCCTAATCCTATAATACCTCCAGAACAAATTTTTATTCCAGAATTTCTAATATTTTTTAAAGTTTTTAATCTACTTTTATATGTTCGCGTAGAAATTATTTTAGAATAAAAATTTTTAGAAGTATCTATATTATGATTATAAAAATCTAAACCAGCATTATGTAATTTTTGAGCTTGTGTTAAAGTTAATTCTCCTAATGTCATACAAGTTTCTAATCCTAATTTTTTTACTTTTTTAACAATTTTTTCTAGATATGGAATATCTTTTTCTTTAGGATTTTTCCAAGCTGCACCCATACAAAATCTACTAGCTCCTATTTTTTTTGCTTTTTTTGCAGCTTTTAAAATTTTATTTTTATTAAGTAAAGGTTCATATTTTAAATTAGTAGGATGTCTAGCGCTTTGAGGACAATATTTACAATCTTCAGGACATAAACCTGTTTTTATAGATAACAACGTACTAACTTGTATTCTATTTGGGTCAAAATATTTACGATGTATTTTTTGAGCTTGATATATTAAATCAAAAAATGGTTTTTTAAATAATTTTTGAGTTTTTTTGAAAGTCCAACGTAAGTTCATATATTCTCCAAAATAAATGTATTTTTTAAAAAAAAAGATTATAATTATTAATATTTAAATTTGAAAAAATAAAAAAAAAGAAAATAAAACTAATATGAATAAAATAGATTTATTATTTGATAAAAAACATATTTGGCATCCTTATGAATCAATTACAGGTGAAAGTAATTGCTTTTTAGTAACTTCTGCAAAAGGCATTTTTTTAAAATTATCTAATGGAAAAAAAATTATTGATGGTATGTCTTCTTGGTGGTCTGCTATACATGGTTATAATAATAAAAAATTAAATAACGCTTTATATACACAAATCAAGAAAATGTCTCATGTGATGTTTGGAGGAATTACACATAAACCTGCAATTTTATTATGCCGTCAATTATTAAAAATTACACCTAAAAATTTAGATTGTATTTTTTTAGCTGATTCTGGATCTGTTGCTATAGAAATAGCTATTAAAATGATTTTACAATATTGGAGTTCTTTAAAGATTAATAAAAAAAAATTTTTAACAATTAAGAATAGTTATCATGGAGATACATTTTTTGCTACTTCAGTTTCAGATCCTATAAATTCTTGTCACAAAATATATAATAATATTATACCAAAAAATATTTTTGCAGAATCTCCTACTTTATCTTTTAATGATATTTGGAATGATATTGATTTTAAATCTTTTAAAGATTTAATATATAAAAATCAAAATAAAATTGCTGGTGTAATTTTAGAACCTATTGTACAAGGTGCTGGTGGAATGAAATTTTATCATCCTAATTATTTAAAAAATGTAAGAAAATTATGTAATTTATATAAAATTCCTTTAATTATAGATGAAATTGCCACTGGTTTTGGAAGAACTGGAAAATTATTTGCATCAGAACATGCTAATATTTCTGGAGATATATTATGTATTGGAAAAGCATTGACCGCAGGTACTTTAACATTATCAGCTGTATTAACTACACGACATATTGCAGATGTAATAAGTAACGGTAAGTCAAAATGTTTTATGCATGGTCCAACTTATATGGGTAATCCATTAGCTTGTGCAGTGGCAAATGAAAATATTAAAATATTAAAAAAAAATAAATGGAAAAACAAAGTAAAAAAAATAGAAAGAGAATTAAAAAAAAATTTAAAAAATTTATCTAATCATCCTAAAGTATCTAATATAAGAGTTTTAGGAGCAATTGGAGTTGTAGAATGCATTTATCCAATTAAAATAAAAGAAATGCAAAATTTTTTTGTTAAAAATAATATTTGGTTAAAACCATTTAGAAATTTAATTTATACTACTCCTGCATATATTATTGATAAAGATAGTTTAAAAAAAATTACTCAAGTAATAGCTTTATCTTTAGATACAGAAAATTTTATATATAATAATAAAAATTTAACTTTTTAATAACAATGTTTCAACCCATAAAGGTTCTTGCATAGTTATAAAACTTAATTTTTTATTTAAAAAACCATTTTTTTTATTTATAGAATATATAGATGCTGAATTTGATTTTTGACCTACAACAATTATATATTTTCCTGTTTTATCAATAGTAAAACTACGAGGTTGTTTTTCTGTTTTATAAATTTTTAAAAATTTTATTTTTCCTGTATTTGGGTTTATTTGAAATAAAGAAATTGTATGCGTAGCTCTTTCAGAAGCATATAAAAATAAACCACAAGGAGAAATATGTATATCTGCTGCCCATTTTTTTTTAAAAAATATAGGTGTAATATTTATTTTTTGTATATATTTATTTTTATTTTGATAAATTATGTTTTTTATATTCCATACAGTAATTGTACTATTAAGTTCATTTAGAATATATAAATATTTGTTATTTGGATGAATAGATAAATGTCTTGGTCCATAATTTTTTTTATGATATATTTTATTTACATTTATTTTAAATAATTTTTTAATATTTTCAATATTGTAAATAAATATTTTATTTAATTTTAAAGCAGTAAAAAATAAAAATTTATTAGATTTATCTATAATAGAAGCATGACAACCTAATATTTTATTTTTTAATTTATATATTTTTTTTGGTATACCATTTTTATCTAATAAATGACAACTAATAGAATTATTTCCATAAGAACTGTTAAATAAATATTTTTCATTTTTATCAATATAAATATGGTTTGGATTTCCATATGTTTTTATTTGACTATTTTTTTTTAATAATCCTTGATTATTGATATCATATGTGATGATTTTTGCATTATTTCTAATTCCTGCATATAATTTTTTTTTTTTTATAGATACTTTAATAGGTTGAATTTCTTTATTTGTAGATATTTCTTGAATTTTTTTAACTTTTTTTAATAAATTAAATTCAAAGACTTCAATAATATTTTTTTTTGGAATAGAAACGTAAATTATATATTTTTTTTTCATATTATGTATTTTTTTTTAGTTTTAATATAAATTTAATTATCCAACACATTTTTTTTTCTGGAGTTAGAAAGTTTTTTTTGAAAACAATGGTATTTTTTTTTTTAAATTTCCAATATTTAAATTTTTTTTTAATATAATTTACTAGAGATATTATATTTATATTATTTGAAGATGAAAATGTAATTTCACCACCTTTATGATTAAAATTAATTTTTTTAATTTGATACAATTCTGCAATAATTTGTATTTTTTTTATATTTAATAAATTTTTTAATAATTTTGGTATTTTACCAAATATTTTTTTTAAATTAAATTTAATTTTATTTAATTGATTTAAATTACTTAAAGTAGAAATTTTTAAATAATAAGATAATCTTTCGTTAATATCAGAAATATAGTTTTCAGGAATTAAAGCTGGAATATTTAATTTAATTTTTGCTTTTCTATGAAATAAATTTTTAGTAACATTTTTATTTCCTTTTTTTAAGGTTTGAATAGCTTTTTTTAATAGTTTTAAATACAATTCAAGTCCTATATTTTCTATATATCCACTTTGTTTAGCTCCTAAAATTTCTCCTACTCCTCTAATTTCTAAATCATGAGTAGCCAAAGAAAATCCAGCGCTAAAATCTTGTATAGAAGATATAGATTTAAATCTTTTTTTGGCATTTTCTGTAATTTTATTTAAATTTGATACTAATAACCATGCATATGCTTGATGATAAGATCTTCCAACTCTACCACGTAATTGATGTAATTGTGATAAACCAAAATAATCAGCGTTTTCAATAATTATTGTATTTGCTAAAGGAATATCTAATCCGTTTTCAATAATTGTTGTACATAATAATATGTTAAACTTATTTTGATAAAAATCATGGATTATTTTTTTTAAACATTTTTTGTTCATTTTACCATGTCCAACATTAAATTTTCCTTCTGGAACTAATTTAGATAAATAATCTAATTTTTTTTGAATTTTATTCACTTTATTATAAATATAATATACTTGACCACCTCGATTTAATTCTTTTAAAATTGCATTTCGAATAATTTTTGAATCTTTATTTCGAATAAATGTTTTTACTAATAATTTTTTATCTGGAGGAGTTTGAATGATAGATAAGTCTCGAATTCCTAAAAGAGACATATTTAAAGTTCTAGGAATTGGAGTAGCAGTTAAAGTTAATATATCAATGTTATAAAATTTTTTTTTCATGAATTCTTTATGATGAACTCCAAATCGATGTTCTTCATCAATAATTAACAATCCTAAATTATTCCATTTAAGTTTTTTTAATAAAATTTTATGTGTACCTATTAAAATATTTATTTCTCCATTTTTTATTTTTTTTAAAATATATTTTTGTTCTTTTTTAGTTTTAAAATTAGAAAACATTTCTATAGAGATAGAATATTTAGAGAATCTTTCTATGAAATTATTATAATGTTGTTGAGCAAGTAATGTAGTGGGAACTAAAATAGCTACTTGTTTATTATTATAACTAGCTATAAATGCTGCCCGCATAGCTACTTCTGTTTTTCCAAATCCAACATCTCCACATACTAAACGGTCCATAGGTTTTGAAGAATACATATCATGTAAAACAGAATCTATAACTTTAGATTGATCAGGTGTAGTTTTAAATGGAAAAAGACTACAAAATTCTATATATTTTTTTTTATTTTTTTTAAAAGAAAAACCTTTATGAGAGCTTCTTTTTGCATAAATTTTTAATAATGTTGCAGCAGTATCAAAGATTTTTTTTGATATTTTTTTTTTTTCTTTTTTCCAATTATCACTTCCTAATTTATGTAAAGGAATAATTTTTTTAGTATTGCTAGAATATACATTAATTAAATTTAATGAAGAAACTGGAACATATAGTTTATCTTTATCTGCATATAAAATAACAACATATTCAGATTTTATTCCAGATGTTTCAATTGTTTGCAACCCTTGATATCTTCCAATTCCATGTTTAATATGTACAATTGGTTGATTAATTTTTATATCAAAATTTCTTTTTTTGAGTAATTTAAAATAATTTTTTTTCATAAATTTTTCAAGCAATTATATTAAAATAAATATTTTATTTTATTAAAAATATATTAATTTTTTTAAAAAAACAGTTTAATAATATTTTAAATTAAAGTTTTATAAATTTTAATATTTAAAAATTTTTATTTATTATTAGAATAATATGTTAAAATTAAAAAAAATAAAAATATATTATAATATATTTTTTTTTAAAACAGAATAAAATTCTATTTTGATTATTAAAATAAATAAATTTATAAAAAAAATTTTTTGGTTTTTGATTTTTTAATTATGAGAATAATATGAAAATTAGAGTCGGAATTAATGGTTTTGGTAGAATTGGTAGAGTAGTATTTAGACTTGCGCAAGAAAGAAATGATATTGAAATAGTAGCTATAAATGATTTATTAGATGTAGAATATATTGCTTATATGTTGAAATATGATTCAACACATGGATTTTTTTCAAAATCTATTAAAGTTCAAAAAAATTGTATTATTGTAGATAATCAAGTTATTCAAATTACTTCTGAAAGAAATCCAGAAAAATTAATGTGGGGAAAATTATCTGTAGATACAGTTGTAGAATCAACTGGATTTTTTTTAACTCATGATACTGCTTATAAACATCTTGTATCTGGAGCAAAAAAAGTAGTTATTACAGGTCCTTCTAAAGATAATATTCCAATGTTTGTAAAAGGAGTAAATTTTAATTCTTATAGAGGAGAAAAAATAGTTTCTAATGCATCTTGTACGACTAATTGTTTAGCTCCTTTGGCTAAGATTATTAATACAGAGTTTTCTATTAAAGAAGGATTAATGACTACTATTCACGCAACAACATCTACTCAAAAAACTGTAGATGGAGTATCATTAAAAGATTGGAGAGGTGGAAGAGGAGCTTTACAAAATATTATTCCTTCTTCTACAGGAGCTGCAGCTGCAGTTGGAAAAGTTTTACCTGAATTAAATAATAAACTTACAGGAATAGCATTTCGTGTTCCTACTCCAAATGTATCAGTTGTAGATTTAACATGTAGATATAAAAAATCTGCTAGTTATGAGGAAATTTGTTCAGTAATTAAAAAATATTCTATGAATGAAATGAAAGGAATTGTAGGATATACAGAAGATAGCGTAGTTTCTACAGATTTTAATGGTTCAGAACTAACATCAATTTTTGATGCTACAGCTGGTTTATCTTTAAATAAAAATTTTGTTAAATTGATCTCTTGGTATGATAATGAAATGGGATATTCTAGTAAGGTATTAGATCTTGTAAAATTAATTTCTATATAAAATTTTTAAAAAAATTTTGAATAGGTATATATTAAATTTATATATACCTAATTTAATTTATATAATATTTTTTTAAATTATTTTACATTTATAATTTTTTTTAACCATTTTTTAATTCTTTTTTTAGTTAGTTTAGGTTGTCTATCTTCATCAAGCACTAATCCTAAAAAATATTCTTTATTTAGTAATGCTTTAGAAGATTCAAAAGAATAACCTTTAGAAGACCATTTTCCTATAACTTTAGCTCCTCTAGATATAATAATATCATATATTTCTCTCATTCCATCGCAGAAATATTCTCCATAATCTTCTTGATCTCCACATCCAAATATTGCAATTTTTTTATTTTTAAAATTAATTTTTTTTAAAATTGGAAGAAAATCATCCCAATCACATTGTAATTCTCCATAATACCAAGTTGGAACACCAAAAATTAAGAAATCATATTTTAAAAAATCTTTCATATCAGTTTTAGATATATCATGTAAAATAGTTTTTTCTTTACCAATATATTTACGAATAATTTTAGAGATTTTTTCTGTATTTCCAGTATCAGTTCCAAAAAAAATTCCAATTTTTTTCATTTTTAAAATCCTTATATTTTTATTTCTTTATTACATGAAAAATATTTAATTTAATTTTACTAGAAATTATAAAAAAATATAAATACTATTTTAATTTATTAACTTAACCATCAAGTTTTAAAGATTTTAATGTTTTTATTTCACAGAAATTTTATAAATTATATAAAATTTAAATTTTAAATAAAATAGGTTATTTTATGACAAATTTAGTTTGGATAAAAAACGATTTAAGAATTAATGATAATTATGCTTTATATTCTGCATGTAAAGATAAAAAAAAAAAAGTGATTGTATTATTTATATTAGTATTAAATAAATGGAAGAAAAGAAAAAAATATATACAGTATAGTTTTTTACATAAAAGATTATTTTTTTTACAAAAAAAATTTTTAAATTTAAATATTTCTTTTGTTTATAAAAAAATAAAAAATTTTAAAAAATCTATACAATATCTTTTATTAATATGTAAAAAATATAAAATTAATACTATTTTTTATAATTATCAATATCAATTTTCTGATAAAGCCAAAAATATTTATATTAAAAGTTTTTTTAAAAAATATAAAATTAAAATAAAAGTTTTTCATGATAATATTTTAATTAATCCAGATTTAATAAAAAATAATTTAGGAAAAACATATCGAATCTTTAGTTTTTTTAAAAAAAAAATTTTAAAAATTTTAAAAAATAAGACACAATTTTCTATATTAAGAGTACAAAATTTTCATAAATCTAATATTTTTTTTAAAAAAAATAAATTATATTTAAGTAATAAGTTAAAAAAATTTAATACTAAAAAATTTCCTTATAAAGATAATGATATTTTTAAAAAAATTGTTTTTTTTTTAAAAAAAAATTTTTATATTACAATCAAAATAAAGATTTTCCATATTTAAATAATACTAGTCAATTTTCAGTTTATTTTTCTTTAGGAATTATTTCTATTAGAGAATTTTTTAATTACATAACATTATATAGTCAAAAAAAAAAAATAAATATTTGTGTTTTTTTAGATAAAATATTATGGAGAGAATTTTTTAAACATTTATTTTTTCAATTTTCCATTAAACATAAAAATACATTTTTGAAAAGTTGGGAAAAAAAAATTCAATGGAGTGATAATTATTCTTATTTTAAAGCTTGGAAAAAAGGATTAACTGGGTTTCCTATAATTGATGCAGGAATGAGACAGTTAAATAAATTAGGTTGGATGCATAATAGATTAAGAATGATTACCTCAAATTTTTTAGTAAAAAATTTATTAATTAATTGGAGATATGGAGAAAAATATTTTATGATCCGTTTAATTGATTTTGATTATTCTTTAAATAATGGAAATTGGACTTGGATAGCATCTATAGGAACAGATTCTGTACCTTATATACGTACTTTTAATCCTTATTTACAATCAAAAAAATTTGATTTTAATGGATTCTTTATTAAAAAATATATTCCAGAATTAAAACATGTTCCAAAAAAATATATACATGAACCTCATATTTGGTTAAAAAAAAATAAACTTTCTAAAATATATCCAAATCCTATTATAAATTATCATAAAAACAAAAATATTTTTATTAAACAAATAAAAAAAATTTTACAAAGATAAATATATGAATAATAAACTTCTAGAAAAAATAATTAATAAAAAGTTAAATTCTAAATCTTTTCATGATTCTACTTACAATGGATTACAAATTGAAGGTTGTAAAAAAATCAAAAAAATTATTACTGGAGTTACAGCTTGTCAAATTTTATTAGATATATCTGTTAAATATAGAGCTGAAGCTATTATTGTACATCATGGATATTTTTGGAAAAATGATCCAAAATGTATTCATAATTTTACAAGAAAACGTTTACAAACAATTTTATCAAATAATATTAATTTATATAGTTGGCACTTACCTTTAGATGCTCATTTAAAATTAGGAAATAATGCTTATATAGAAAAATCTTTAAAAATTGATAAAAAAAAAATAATTACACCATATTTATGGTCTGGTCAATTTAAAAATAAAATTAGTGGAAAAAAATTATATAAAAAAATTTTTTCTATTTTTAAAAGAAAACCTATATATATTCCTGAAAATACAAATAAAAAAATTTCAAGTATAGCTTGGTGTAGTGGAAAAGGACAAAATTTAATTTTAAAAGTCATTCAACATAAAATTGATTGTTTTCTTACTGGTGAAATTTCTGAAGAAACAACGCATTATGCAAGAGAATCTAATATACATTTTTTTTCTATTGGACATCATGCTAGTGAAACTGGAGGTATACAATTATTAAGTAATTGGTTATCTAAAAAATATCAAAATCTAAATATAAAATTTATTAATGTTGATAATCCAGCTTAAAATTTCAAATAAGTTTTATATTTAATACAATTTAATGAGAAAAATGAAATGAGTACAAAACAAATAAAAAAAAATAATGAATTATGGATAAATTCTATAAATCAAGAATATTTAGATAATCTTTATAAAAAATATCTAAAAGATGAAAATTCTTTAGATATGTTATGGAGAAAAAAATTTAAAAAACTAAATTTATATTTTTTAAATAAAAATAATGATTATAATATTCAAAATAATAAAATAAATTTTAAAAATAATTATATGAAATCAAAATTTCATATATTAAATCAAAAAAAAATTTTTAAAATATTAAATTTTTTTAGAAAAAAAGGTTATAAATATTCTAATATAAATCCTTTAGAAAATTTAAAATATCAAAAAGAAATTACTAAAATTAATCATGATTTTTTTAAAATATCTGATAAAAAATTATATGAAGAAATAATTTTAAATATAAATAAAAATAAAATTAAAAATTTTTCTAATTTTTTTTCTTTTTTATCTTGGTTAAAAAAGAAATATTGCCATACTATAGGTTTTGAATTTAATCATTTAAGTATTAAAAAAGAAAAATTGTGGTGTATAGATTATATTGAAAGAAAATGGAATAAAAATATTTATACAAAAAATAAAAAATTAAATATATTAAATGCAATTATTTATTCTGAAACATTTGAAAATTATATTAATTCTAAATATCCAGGATATAAAAGATTTTCTTTAGAAGGAAATGATTCTTTAATTCCTATGTTATATGAAGCTATTATTTGTTCTATTAAAAATAAAATTAAAAATTTATATATAGGTATGGCGCATCGTGGTAGATTAAATGTATTAACTAATATTTTAGGAAAACCTACAAAAAAATTATTTCAAGAATTTTCTAAAAATTTTACAAATTCTATAAATACAGGAGATGTTAAATATCATTTTGGATTTTATTCAAAAGCTATCACAAAACATGGATCAGCGTATTTAAATTTAGAATATAATCCTTCTCACTTAGAAATTATTAATCCTGTAATTATGGGAATTTCTCGATCTTGTATAGATTCTTTACAATCTTCTAAGAAAAATAAAGTATTATCAATTATGATTCATGGTGATGCTGCTCTTATTGGTCAAGGTGTTATACAAGAAACTTTAAATATGTCTCAAACTCCAGGTTATACTGTAGGTGGTTCTGTACATATTGTTATTAATAATCAAATTGGTTTTACTACATCTAATATTAATCATATGAGATCTAGTAATTATTGTACTGATATTGCTAAAATGATTGAATCACCTATTTTTCATGTTAATGCAGATGATCCAGAAGCTGCTGTTTTTGCTATTCAAATGGCAATAAAATATAAAAAAAAATTTAAAAAAGATGTTTTTATAGATTTAATTGGTTATAGACGTTATGGGCATAATGAATCAGATGAACCATCTGTTACTCAACCATTAATGTATCAAAAAATTAAAAATCATCCTACCGTAAAAAATATATATTTTAAAAAATTACTTAAAAAAAAAATCATTACAAAAAATAAAATATTAAAAATTATATTAAATTATCAAAAACAATTAGATAATAAATTAAGTATTTCTCCAAATTATAGTTCTTTAAATTTTGAATTAAAATCAAATTATAATAAAATTCAAGATTTATCTTTAAATTTAAAGAAAATAAAATTCTCAAAAAATAAATTGTTAAAATTATTTAAAGATATTAATACATTACCAAAAAAATTAAATATACATCCTTTAGTAAAAAAGATTTATATAAATAGAATGTATATGGTTAAAAAAGAAAAATATATTGATTGGGGAGCTGCTGAAAATTTAGCTTATGCATATTTATTAAATATTGGAATTTCTTGTCGAATTTCTGGAGAAGATGTAATTCGTGGAACATTTTTTCATCGTCATGCAAAAATATATGATCAAAAAAATAATAATTCTTATACTCCTTTAAAAAATGTTTCTAATGGAAAATTTTTTATTTGGAATTCTGTATTATCTGAAGAATCTGTTTTAGCTTTTGAATATGGATACAGTTTAAGAAATTGTAATACTTTAAATGTTTGGGAAGCTCAATTTGGAGATTTTTCAAATGTTGCTCAAGTAGTTATCGATCAATTTATTACTTCTAGTAAGGAAAAATGGAATCAAAGTTCTGGAATAGTGATGTTTTTACCTCATGGATATGAAGGTCAAGGTCCAGAGCATTCTTCTGCAAGAATTGAAAGATATTTACAACTATGTGCTAAAAAAAATATACAAGTTTGTATACCTACTACTTCATCTCAAATATTTCATTTATTGTGTTTACATGCTTTAACAGGAATGAAAAAACCTTTAATCATTTTTTCTCCTAAATCATTATTAAGAAATCCATTATCTCAATCTTCATTTAAAGAATTATATTTAGGAAAATTTAAACAAGTTATATATAAAAATAGTTCTTTTAATTCAGAAAAAATTAATAAAATTATTTTATGCTGTGGAAAAATATATTATGAATTACTAGAAATACATAATAAAAATAAAATGTCAAGTATTCTTTTTATTAAAATAGAACAATTATATCCATTTCCAACAAAACAAATATTAAAAATTTTTAAAAATTATTCTTATGTAAAAAATATTTTTTGGTATCAAGAAGAACCTAAAAATCAAGGTGCTTGGAATTATATTAAAAATATTTTTAGTAAGATTTTTTCTAATAACATTAAAATTACATATGTTGGAAGATATTCTTCAGCTTCTCCTGCTACTGGAAATATTTATATACATAAAAAAGAACAATTTAAAATTATTAATTCTATATTTAAAAAATATTAATATAAAAGGTAAATATGAAAGAAAAAATAAAAATTTTAGTACCTGAATTACCTGAATCTGTACATACTGCTACAATTATTAAATGGCATAAAAATATTGGTGATAAAATTTATAGAGATGATATTTTAGTAGATCTTGAAACAGATAAAATTATGATTGAAGTACCTTCTCCAGAAACAGGAATATTGACTTCTATTGTAAAAAATTCTGGAAATTTAGTTAGTTCGCATGAAATATTATGTTATATAAATAAAAAAAATAATATTAATATGCAATCAAATTTTAAAAATATACAAGAAAATTTATCTCCATCTTTAAGAAGAAAAAATAAACTTTTAAATCAAAAAAAATTATTAGATATTAAAGAAACAAAAATTTTTCCAAAAAAAGAAACATTAAAAAATAATAATTGTGTTTCAAAAAATTTTAATGATATGTTAAATAATAATGTTAAAATTAAAAAAATTATTTCAATGTCTTCATTACGTAAAAAAATTTCTGAAAAGTTGATAGAAACTCAAAATAATACAGCAATGTTAACTACTTTTAATGAAGTCAATATGTCTTCAATTATTAAAATTAGAAAAAAATTTGGAGAAATTTTTAAAAAAAAAAATCGTACTAAACTAGGTTTTATGTCTTTTTTTATAAAATCTGTAGTATCAGCATTAAAAAAATATCCTATAATAAATGCTATTATAAATAAAGATAAAATAATTTTTTATGATGAATATAATATAAATATAGCAGTGTCTACTGATCGTGGTTTAATTGCGCCTGTAATTTTTCAAGCAGATCAAATGAGTATTGCAGATATAGAAAAAAAAATAAAATATTATTCAAATCAAGGAAAACATAATAGAATTACTATACAAGAATTAAACGGAGGAACATTTACAATAACAAATGGAGGAGTGTTTGGATCTTTATTTTCTACTCCAATTATTAACTCACCTCAATCTGCTATATTAGGAATGCATAATATTCAAGATAGAGTTATTGTAACCAAGCAACAAAAAATTAAAATTGCTCCTATGATGTATATTTCTTTGTCTTATGATCATAGACTTATAGATGGCAAAGATGCTATTGGATTTTTAAATCAAATTAAAAATATTTTAGAAAATTTTATTCAAGTTATTTTAGATATTTAATTTTGTTAAATTCTTTCATAGAAATTCATATTTAAATATAGTAAAATATTAATAGTTTAATTATTAAATTTATTAAATTTAATTAAATATATTTTATTTAATATAATTCTTTATTATTTATTTTAAAAAGAATTATATTATTAAATATATAATAAAATTTTTTAATGTAATAAATTTTTAAAATATATTTTTATAATAAAATTATATAAAATTTAATTTTTTTTTTAAAAGGAAAATTTAATGACATTTCAAGTAATTTTTTTAAGACATGGTGAGAGTGAATGGAATCAATCTAATAGATTTACTGGATGGTATGATGCTTCTTTAACAAAAAATGGAATTAAAGAAGCAAAACAAGCAGGAATTCTTTTAAAAAAACACAATTTTTCTTTTGATATTGCTTACACATCTGTTTTAAAAAGAGCAATTTATACTTTATGGAGTGTATTAAAAAAAATAAATCAACCATGGTTGAAAGTTCATAAAACTTGGAGATTTAATGAAAGACATTATGGAGAATTACAAGGTTTTAACAAAGAAAATGTAATTCAAACATATGGTAAAAAAAAAATTATAGATTGGAGACGAAGTTTTAGAGTTGTTCCTCCTAAAATGAAAACTTTAAAAAATAAATTTTCTGGATATGATAAAAGATATTTTAATATGAAAGAAAAAGATATTCCTTATACAGAAAGTTTAGAATTAACTTTAAAAAGAGTATTACCATATTGGAATAATGTCATTCTTCCAGAAATGAAAAATAATAAAAAAATAATTGTTGTTGCTCATGGTAATTCTTTACGAGCTTTAATAACTTTTTTAGATAATATACGTGATGAAGATGTTCCAGATTTAAATATTCCGACAGGAAAACCATTTATATATGAATTTAATAAAAATTGCGAACCTATAAAATATTATTATTTATAAAAAAAATAATAAATATAATGTTTGTAAATTTATAAAAACTCTATAATATATTTTAAAAAATCATAAAATTAAAGGAATCATATGATTAAAAAAATAGCAGTTCTAACTAGTGGAGGTGATTCTCCAGGAATGAATTCTGCTATTCAAAGCATAGTTCGAATTGCTTATAATAAAAACATTAAAGTTGTAGGAATTTTAAATGGTTATTTAGGATTATGTCAAAATAATATGATTACATTAAATAAAAATAATACATCTAATATTTTAAATAGAGGAGGAACAATTCTTGGTACAGCGCGTTATTTAAAATTTTATAAAAAAGAAAACAGAGAAATTGCAATTAAAAATATGAAAAAAAAAGGAATTAACGCATTAATTGTAATTGGGGGCAATGGAACATATACTGGAGCTTATAAATTATATAAAATGAATTTTCCATGTATTGGAATTCCAGGAACTATCGATAATGATATTTATGGAACAGATTATACGATTGGTTATAGTACAGCATTAGAAACAGTAGTACAAGCAATGGATAAAATTCGTGATACATCTTGTTCACATCAAAGAATTTCTATTATAGAAATTATGGGAAGAAATTGTGGAGATTTAACTCTTTTTGCTGCTATTGCTAGTGGTTGTGAATTTATAATTATTCCAGAAATTCCATATAATGAAGAAAAATTAATTTTTAATATTAAAAAAAATATAAAATTAGGAAATAAAAATGCTATTATTGCTATAACTGAAAAAATTTGTAATGTAAAAAAATTAGCAAAAAAAATTGAAAAAAAAATTAATAAAGAAACTCGATCTACTATTCTTGGTCATATACAAAGAGGAGGTTCTCCTGTTTCTTTTGATAGAATTTTAGCTTTTAAAATGAGTTTATTAGCAATTAAATTATTGTTAAAAAAGCAATTTGGACAATGTATAGGAATTAAAAATAATAAAATAATTCATTATGATTTAAAACATTTTTCTAAATCTAAACATAAAAAACTAAAAAAAAAATTAATACAATTAGTATCTAACTTATATTAATTTAAATTTTTAGTTTTATGAAATATTAATAATAATTAATTTTTAGAAGAAATTTGAATCATTTTTAAAAAATTTTTATAATTTAAAGATCCTGATCCAATTAATACTCCATCTACATATTTTTGACATATAATATCTTTTATATTTTCAGTAGATACAGAACCACCATATTGCATATAAAATTTTATATTAGTATTGTCGCTTTTATAAATTATATATTTTTTTATAAATTTTAAAATTTTATTTATTAAAATTGGAGATGCATTTGTTCCAGTTCCAATAGCCCATATAGGTTCATAAGCAATTAAAGTATTATTAAAAGCATTTTTTCCACATATTAAAAATATTTCATCAATTTGTTTTTTTAAAATACTTTTTGTTAATCCTGATTTTTTTTCATTTTTAGTTTCTCCAATACATAATATTGGAATTAAATTATTTATTTTTGTACAATAAAATTTTTTAGCTACTAATAAATTATTTTCAAAATGATTTTTTCTTCTTTCAGAATGACCTAAAATAACATATTTTGCTCCAATTTCTTGCACCATATAAGTAGATATTTCTCCAGTGAAAGCTCCTTGATAATTATAATCAACATTTTGAACAGCAAAAGATAATTTTAAATTTTTCATACATTTTTTCATATATTCTATATATATAATTGGAGGAGATAGAATAATTGTATTTTTTTTAAAGTACTTTTTATAATCAAAACTTATTTTTTTAATAAATTTTTGTACTAAAATTTTATCTCCATTTAACTTCCAATTAGCAATAATTATGGGTTTAAGCATATATCTCTCTTTATAAAATAAGAATTATATTTTTTTTTTTTTTTTAAATTTTTATTTAATTTATAGTATTTCAAAGTATTAAAATAGAGATTAATTCTTTGTAGTACTATAAATTTAAAAAATTTTAAATAAATTTTTTTTTTTGTGGTTTTAAACTATATACGATTATTCTTTATATTATGAATATAATTTTTATAGATTTTTTTTTAGTAAATCATATTTTAAAAAAGATAAATAAATTAATTTATTTTTATGATCAATATCATAAATTAAAAATTCTAAAATTTTATTCTTTTTTAAAATAGAGATTTGTTGATTAATATCAATTTTTTCAAGATTTGAAAAAATTATTATACCATTAATATTCTTTTCTAAAGAAATAACTATTTTTTCTTTTGAAGAAATAGATTGTAATTGTCCTTTTACAATAGAATATTTTTTATTTTTTTTAATATATTTATTAAATGGATCTTTTTTAAGATGTTTAATACCTAAAGATATTCTTTCTCTATCAGCATCAACTTGTAACACTATAGCAGAAATTTTGTCTCCTTTTTTATATTTTTTTACAGCTTCTTCTCCTGGAACAATCCAATCTATGTCAGATAAATGAACTAATCCATCAATTCCATCTTTTAATCCTACAAAAATTCCAAAATCTGTAATAGATTTTATAATTCCATCTACTTTTGTTCCTTTTTTATTTAATTTATAAAATTTTTTCCATGGATTTAAAGTACATTGTTTTAATCCTAAAGAAATACGTCTTCTTTCTTCATCAATATCTAAAATCATTACTTCAATAATATCATTTAATTTTACTACTTTAGATGGATGTATATTTTTATTTGTCCAATTCATTTCAGAAATATGTACTAAACCTTCAATTCCTTCTTCAATTTCTACAAAACATCCATAATCTGTTAAATTAGTAACTCTTCCAGAAATTTTAGATTTTTCTGGATATCTTTTAGAGATCATATACCATGGATCTTCACCTAATTGTTTTAAACCTAATGATACTCTTGTTTTATCTTTATCAAATTTCAGAACTTTAATTAAAATTTCTTCTCCAATATGAACTATTTCACTAGGATGTTTTACTCTTTTCCAAGCCATATCTGTAATATGTAATAATCCATCTACTCCACCTAAATCGATAAAAGCACCATAGTCTGTTAAATTTTTTACAATTCCTTTTAATTTTAATCCTTCTTCGAGACTATTTAATAATTGATCACGTTCAGCACTATTTTCAGATTCAATCACAGCTCTTCTAGAAACTACAACATTATTTCTTTTACGATCTATTTTAATTACTTTAAATTCTAATTTTTTTCCTTCTAAATGTGATGTTTCTCGAATAGGTCGAATATCTACTAAAGATCCTGGTAAAAATGCTCGAATATCTTTTAGTTCAACAGTAAATCCTCCTTTGACTTTACCGTTAATTATTCCTTCAATTGTAGTAGAATTTTCATAAATTTTTTCTAAATTTAACCATGATTGATATCTCTTTGCTTTTTCACGTGATAAAATAGTAGTTCCAAAACCATCTTCTACTGTATCTAATGCTACTTGAACTATATCTCCTATTTTTACTTCTATTTTTCCAGTTTCATTTTTAAATTGTTCAATAGGTATTTGAGATTCTGATTTTAATCCAGAATCTATAATAACATTTTCTTTATTAATAGAAATTACAGTTCCTGAAATAATTGATCCTGGTTTAGTATTATTAAGTTTTAATGAATTTTCAAATAATTGGGAAAATGATTCTTTCATATTAATCTTTTACTAAATATTAATAAACTTTTTAAAAAATCAGTTTTAATAAAAAGTTTTTAAAATTACTTTAACTATTTCCATGTTAAAGAGTGTTTATAACATTTTTAATTTTTTATAAATATATTTCATAGATACTTGTACAGTTTCTTTAAAATTCATATTAGTAGAATTAATGATTATAGCATCTTTAGCAGGTTTTAAAGGACAAATTATACGGTTTTCATCTTGATAATCACGTTTTTTGAGTTCTTTATTTAAAGTTTTTAAATCAATTTTAAAACCTCTGTTTTGTAAATCTATAAAACGTCTTTTTAATCTTATTTTAAATTTAGTTTTTAAAAATATTTTTAAAATAGCATCAGGAAAAACAATTGTCCCCATATCTCTTCCATTAGTCACTAATCCTGGAAATTTTTTATATGATCTTTGTGTGTGTAAAAGCCATTCTCGTATATATGGTAATTTAGCAATTTTAGAAGCCATCATAGAAATCTTTTGAGAATGTATTTTATTTGAGATATCAATATCATGAAAAAATATTTTTAATTCATTACGAATAATTTTAAAATTAAATTTTAAATTTTCTAATTTAAAAATTATTTTTTTATTTAAAGATAAATTATATTTCAAAATAAAAAAAGCAGTAATTCTATACATATATCCTGATTCTAAAATATGCCATTTTAATTTTTTTGATATAGCATAAGTTAATGTACTTTTTCCAACACCACTAGGTCCATCAATAGTTATTACTGGGATAATTTTTTTCATATATTATTTAATTATATTAATAAATTTTATTAATAAATATTTTTATATTATTTATATTTTTTAATTATATTTACATATAGAATAAAATTTTAAAAAATAATCAGGAAAAGTTTTATTAATACATTTTGGATTTAAAATAATTACTGGAGTTCCAGATAAAGATAATAAAGAAAAACACATTGCTATACGATGATCATTATATGTACTAATTTCTACTTTAGGAATTTTTTTTGGAGGAATAATAGTTAAATAATCATTTCCTTCTGTAATAATAGCTCCAACTTTTTTTAGCTCATGAGACATAGCATATAAACGATCTGTTTCTTTAACTCTCCAATTATAAATATTTCTAATAGTTGTTTTTCCTTTAGCAAATAAAGCTGTTATAGCAATTGTCATTGCAGCATCTGGAATATCATTTAAATCCATATCAATAGAATGTAATTCTTTTTTAGAACATTGAATATAGTTTTTTCCGAAAGTAATTTTAGCTCCCATTTTTTCTAAAATAGAAGCAAATTTTATATCTCCTTGTATGCTGTTTTTTCCAATTCCTAAGACATTAACTGTTCCTCCTTTAATTGCAGCTGCAGATAGAAAATAAGAAGCTGATGAAGCATCACCTTCTATAAAATATTTTTTTGGAGAAATATAATTTTGATTACCTGTAATAAAAAATTCTTTATAATTACGATTAATAACTTTAATTCCAAAATCTTTCATCATTTGTATAGTAAGATCAATATATGGCTTAGAAACTAAGTTTCCTTGAATTAAAATTTGTGTATTATTTTTTAATATTGGAGATGCTAATAATAAACCTGTTAAAAATTGACTAGAAATACTTCCATTTAAAAAAATTATTCCACCTTTAAATCCTCCTTTAATATAAATTGGTACATTATTTTTTTGTTTTAAATATTTAAATTTAGCGTTTCCTTGTTTTAATGCATCAATTAAATGTTTAATAGGTCTTTGTTGCATTCTTTTATCTCCAGTAATAATAATATTATTACTTTTAATAGATAATACAGATAATAAAGATCGTACTGCAGTACCTGCGTTTCCTAAAAATAAAGTAATATTTTTATTTATAGGAAAATTTTTTCCTTGACCATAAATTTTACAAAAAGTATTATTCTTTGAAAGAATATATTTTATTCCTAATTTTTGTAAAGCATATAACATATATTTAACATCATCACTATATAATATGTTTTTTAAAACAGTCTTTCCATAAGACATTGCTGAAAGAAGTAATGCACGATTTGTAATACTTTTTGAACCAGGAAGATATATATCACCTTCTATTTTTATAGGAGGTTGAATGATTATTTTTTTTATCATGTAATTAGAACCATATTATGTTCTTTTATAAAATAAATATTTAAAAAAATATTTTTAAACATTAAATTATAACGAACTATATTTTTTTTTAAAATATAACATAAATTTAACTAATTTTTTTATTCCTGCCAAAGGCATGGAATTATATATAGAAGCTCGAATACCTCCAGCTATTTTATGATTTTTTAATGCATATAAATTATTTAATTGTGCTTCTTTTACAAATAAATTATCTAAAAACTTATTTTTTAATTGAAATACTACATTCATTTGAGATCTGTTTTTTTTATGTACAAAATTTTTATAAAAATTACTTGAATCAATCACTTGATATAATAATTTAGATTTTTCTTGATTGATTTCTTCTATTTTTTGAATTCCTCCTATTTTTTTTAACCATTTAAAAATTAAGCTTGATAAATACCATGAAAAATTTGTTGGAGTATTAAAAAGAGAATCATAATTATACATAATATTATAATCTAATATAGATGGAGTGAATTTTTTTGATTTTTTTAATAATTCTTTTTTTACAATTATAATTGTAAGACCTGAAGCTCCAATATTTTTTTGTGCACTTGCATAAATTAAAGAATATTTACTAATATCAATTACACGTGATAATAATGTAGATGAAAAATCTCCTATTATATTTTTATTTTTAAAAATTGGTTCTTCATAAATTGCTATACCTTCAATTGTTTCATTTGGACAATAATGTATATAATCTGAATTTAAATTAATATTCCATTTATGATAAGGAAGAACATATTTAATATTATCTATTTCTTGAAGAACATGAATGATATTAGTTTTACAATATTTTTGTGCTTCTTCAGCAGCTTTTTTAGACCAATAACCACTATAAATATAATCTACTTGACTGTTTTTTTCTGATAAATTCATCGGAATAGCAGAAAATTGACCTCTTGCACCACCATGACAAAATAATATTTCATAATTATTTGGTATATTTAATAATTCTCGTAAATCATTTTTAGAATTTTTTTGTAATTCTAAAAATTCTTTGCTTCTGTGACTGATTTCTAAAATAGAAGATCCTAGATTACACCAATTTCTAAAATCTTGATGAGCTTTTTTCATAACTGAAATTGGTAACATAGATGGACCAGCGCTAAAATTATAAATATAGTTCATTTTTTTCCATTTTAAATTAAATTATTATTTATATAATCGATGTAAAAATATTTAAATTTATTTATAAAATTTTTATTTAAAAAATTTAATTTTATATATATTTTATGAAATAAGTTTTAAACCATTCATATATTTTTTACGTAATATTTTGGGTATTTTTATTGCTCCGTTTTGTAATTGATAGTTTTCAAGTATTGCTGCTAATATTCTACCTATAGCTAATCCAGAACCATTTAAAGTATGAACTGAAACATATTTATTATTTTTTTTACTAAAATAACGAGCTTGTATACGTTGAGCTTGAAAATCAAGCATATTAGAACATGAAGAAACTTCAATATAAGATTTATGTGAAGGAAACCATACTTCTAAATCATATGTTTTTGCAGATGAAAAGTTTGTTTCACCTGTACATAAAAGAATTTTTCTATAAGGTAATTTTAATAATTTTAAAATTTTTTCTGCATGTAATGTGATTTTTTCTAATGCATCACAAGATTTTTTTGGATGGGTAATATGCACTAACTCTACTTTATCGAATTGATTTAATCTAATTAAACCTTGAAAATCTCGACCATAAGAATTAGATTCTGATCTAAAACATGGAGTTTTAGCTACAAACATATAAGGTAATTTAGATTTTTTTAAAATTTTATTTTGTACTAAATTAGTTAAAGGTACTTCAGCTGTAGGAATTAAAAAATTTTTTTTAAGTTTTTTTTCTTTAGTTGTATATACACCAAATAAATTAGAGTGAAATTTAGGTAATTGTCCAGTACCATATAAACACTCTTCATTAACAATATATGGAACATATATTTCTTTATATTTATGTTTTTTAATATGAATATCTAACATAAATTGACCTAAAATCCTATATAATTTAGCAATAATTCCTTTCATAATAAAAAAATTTGTACCTGAAATTTTTGCAGAAGTTTTCCAATCAAAACCATTTATTTTTTTTCCTAATTGTAAATGATTTTTTATTAAAAATTTTTGTTTTTTTATTTTTCCCCAAGTATATATAATTTTATTATCATGTGAGTTTTGTCCAAAAGGTACATCTTTTAATGTAATATTAGGTAAATTCACAGAAAAATCATAAATTTTTTTTTTTATAGTTTTAAATTTTTTTTTATATTTATTTAATTTTTTACTTAAAAGAATATTTTTTTGAATAATTTTTTTTTGATCTTTTATTGAATTTTTTATATTTCCAATAAATTTAGAGTTATTTTTTTGAATTGATCTTAAATTTTCTGTTTTAAATTGTATATTTTTTCTTTTTTTTTCCAATTTTTTAAATTTTTTAATATCTAAAAAAAAACCTTTTTTTGATAAATTTAAAGCAATTTTTTTTATATTTTTTCTTAAAAATTTTGAATTAATCATGAAATTCTACTCATTAGATATATTTTTAATACAAAATATTCATATAAAAATAATTATATATTTTAAAAAATGTTTTTAAAACATATTAAATTCTAAAGAATATAGATATAATTTATATATAAATTTTGATGATTATATTATACTATAACTTCTATAAATAACTATAAATAGATAATAAAAATTTAAAATTTATGAAAAAACAAAAAATACATAGTAAAATAATTATATTAGGATCAGGACCAGCAGGTTATACAGCTGGAATATATTCTGCAAGAGCTAATTTAAATCCAATTATTATTACTGGAAATATTCCAGGTGGTCAATTAATGCAAACTAATATGATTGAAAATTGGCCTGGAGATTATAATACTTTAATAGGTTCAGAATTTATTCAAAGATTAAAAAATCATGCTTTAAAATTTAATACTTGTATTATAAATGATCACATTAATGATATAAATTTTCACTCTAAACCTTTTATTTTAATTGGTGATGATAATATTTATACAGCTGATTCTATTATAATATCTACAGGATCTACACCTAGACGATTAAATATTGATTCTGAATCTTTATTTTTTGGAAAAGGTATATCAACTTGTGCTATATGTGACGGTTTTTTTTACAAAAATAAAATTATATCTGTCATTGGAGGTGGTAATACAGCTTTAGAAGAATCTTTATACTTATCTAATATTGTAAAAAAAATACATTTAATACATCGAAAAAAAAAATTTACTGCAGAAAAAATATTAATTAAAAAAATTATTCAAAAAATTGATGAAAAAAAAATAATTTTTCACAAAAATTATAAAGTAAAAAAATTTTTAGGAAAAAATTTATTAGAAAGCATTGAAATTGAATCTATAAAAAATAAAAAAATTAAAAATTTTAATATATCTGGAGTATTTTTAGCTATTGGAAATAATCCTAATACACAAATTTTTAAAAATAAATTAAAAATGAAAAATGAATATATTATTGTTGGAAAAGATTCTAAAAAATATTCTTCTCAAACTAATATTCCAGGAGTATTTGCAGCTGGAGATGTTATATATAATTCATATAGACAAGCTATAACTGCTTCTTCTAGCGGATGTATAGCTGCTCTTGATTCTGAAAAATATTTAGAATCTTTATAAAAACTTCAATTTTTAATAATATATAGAATGAAAAAAAAAAATAATGTATTATGAAGTTATATTTTACCAAAAATTTAAATTTATAAGAGATTGATATTATGATTAAAGAAAATAATATTGAAATGCAAGGAACAGTTATAGATACTTTACCTAATACTATGTTTCGTGTACAGCTAGAAAACAAACATATAATTTTAGCACATATTTCAGGAAAAATGAGAAAAAATTATATTAGAATTTTGACAGGAGATAAAGTTACAGTTGAACTTACTCCATATGATTTAACTAAAGGTAGAATAACATTTAGAAGTCGATAATTTGAAAATATGTATTTAATTATAGAAAATTTATACAGAAATAAAATATTATGATTAAATTAATATTTGTATAAAATATTATTTTTATATAAATTTCGAAATATTTAAAATTTTTTATTTTATAATTGATATAATATTTAAAATAAATTTTTATTAATAAAATTTATAACTATATTTTTACAAAAATATATTAGGAAAAAAATGCGTACTCATTACTGTGGAGAAATTAATACTAAACATCTTTCTAAAAAAGTTAAAATATGTGGATGGATAAACAAAATTAGAGATATTGGAAAAATAATTTTTATTGATATAAGAGATCAAGAAGGAATAGTGCAAGTAATTTTTTCTTCTAAAATAAAAAATACATTTCAAAAAGTTAAAACACTAAAAATAGAATACTGTGTTCAAATTTCTGGAATAGTAAAAAAAAGAAATCCGAATAATATAAATTTAAATATTTATACTGGAAAAATAGAAATTTTTGCACATAAATTAAAAATTTTAAATATATCAAAAGATTTACCATTAGATTTTAATAAAAATAATTCAATTAAAACTAGATTAAAATATCGTTATTTAGATATTAGACGGTCAAATATTATTAATAATTTGAAAATTAAACATTTAATTATAAAAAATATTTCAAATTTTTTAAATACTAATAAATTTTTTAATATAGAAACTCCTTTTTTAACTAAATCTACTCCAGAAGGAGCGCGTGATTATATTGTTCCTAGTAGATTAAATTTAGGAAAATTTTATGCTTTACCTCAATCTCCTCAATTATTTAAACAAATCTTAATGATGTCAGGAATAGATAGATATTATCAAATTGTTAAATGTTTTCGTGATGAAGATTTAAGATCTAATAGACAACCTGAATTTACTCAAATAGATATAGAAACATCATTTATGAAAAGTAATAAATTATGTAAACTTATGGAAAAAATGATTATTAATTTATGGTTAAAAATAAAAAATATTCAATTAAATAATATTCATAAAATTTCTTTTAATGAATCTTTAAAGCGTTTTGGTACAGATAAACCAGATTTAAGAAACCCTTTAGAAATTATTGATATTGATGATTTATTTAAAAACACATTAATTTTTAAGAATGTAGGATCTAAATCTTATCGAACTATTACTTTAAAAATTCCAAATGGAATAAATTTAAAAGATGAAAAAATTAATTTTTATATAAAAATATTAAATAAACAATTTATTAAAAACTTTTTTATTATGGTTGTTCAGAATTTAAAATTAAAACAAATATATACTAATTTTTTTATACTAAAAAAACTTGATTTAAAAATAGAACAAGAAATTATTCAAAGAAATCAAAGTAAAGAAGGAGATATAATATTTTTTGTACATGGATCTCAAACATTAATTACAAAAACATTAGGGAAATTAAGAAATATTATTGGAAAAGATTGTAAAATAATAAATAAAAATAAATGGTCTGTAGTTTGGATTAAAAATTTTCCTTTATTTAAAAAAAATTCAAATAATACATTTTCTTGTATGCATCATCCATTTACTTCTCCAAAAAATTTAAATATTTTAAAATTATTAAAAAATCCTATAGATTCTCTTTCAAAAACATATGATATGATTATAAATGGAGAAGAAATAGGGGGTGGTTCTGTACGTATACATAATAAAAAATTGCAAGAAACAATTTTTAAAATTATTGGATTAAATAAACAAGAACAAAAAAATAAATTTGGATTTTTTTTACATGCATTAAAATATGGAACTCCTCCTCATGCTGGAATTGCTTTTGGATTAGATAGAATCGCTATGTTATTAACAAATAGTAAATATATTAGCGATGTGATTGCATTTCCAAAAACTACTTCAGGAAAATGTTTAATGACACAAGCACCAGAATTTATTAATACAAATTTTTTAAATGAATTAGGAATTAAATTAAAATAAAACATAAATATTATTTTATTAAATTAAAATTTTTTATTATAAAAAATAGTTAATAAATTTTTAAAATTTACTTTTTATATTTAAAAATTTATATTTAAATTTAATTTTTATAATTAATTTGTATTGATTAAAAATTTTAAAAATATATTATTAATAAATAAGATTATATTCAAAAATTTATTTTTTATTAATATAAATAATTTATTTTTATAATTTTAAAAATATTTTTTAATTTTGATAAGTATATTAAAACATTTATTATTTTTTTTTAAAATAATATAATTATTTAAAAATCTATATAAAGATAAATTTTTTATTAAAAAATTTGAATATTAATTTTAATATATGATAAAAATTTTAAATATATATAAAATATTTTTCTTATATTTTACTTAAATTAAGTTTTTTAGAAAAATAGTATATTTAAAGTATTTTAAAAATATATCAAATAATTCTATAAAATCTTTATGAATTTATATAAAATTTATCTAAAAATAATATATTTTTAAATTTTTTTATTGCAATATATTTTAAAATTTAAATAATATTAATTATATTAAAAATTTACTTTTAATATTCTACTGGTGTTAGTATTTCCAGTAATTCCTTTAATATCTCCTTGAGTAATAATAACTATATCATTTAATTGTAAATATTTCTTATTATACAATAATTTAACAGCTTCTTGAGAAGCTAATAATCCTTCTTCTTTAGTTTCAAAAAATACAGGAGTAACTCCACGATATAGAGATACTAAATTTAAAGTTTTTTGATTTCTTGACAAAGCAAAAATAGGTAATCCAGAACTAATTCTAGAAGTAATTAAAGATGTTTTTCCTGATTCTGTTAAAGTAATAATAGCTTTTACACCTTTCAAATGATTTGCAGCATACATAGCAGACATAGCAATAATTTCTTCAATACTATCAAAAGAAATATTAATTCGATGTCTAGAAATATTCATACTAGGTACTTTCTCTGCTCCTTGACATACTTTTGACATTGATATAACTGTTTCTATAGGATTATTTCCTGAAGCTGTTTCTGAAGATAACATAACAGCATCACTTCCATCCAAAACAGCATTTGCAACATCCATTACTTCTGCTCTTGTTGGTATAAGATTAAAAACCATAGATTCCATCATTTGAGTAGCTGTAATTACAACTCTATTTAATCTACGAGCTGTTCTAATAAGTTTTTTTTGCATTCCAGCTAATTCTGGATCTCCAATCTCGATTCCTAAATCACCTCTTGCTACCATAATTGCATCTGAAGCTAATATCATTTCTTCAATTATTTGATCATTTTTAACAGATTCAGCTCTTTCTATTTTTGCTATTATTTTTGCTTTACTTCCAGCTTTTTTCATAAGTTTTTTAGCATTTTTTAAATCTTTAGCAGATTTAGGAAAAGAAACAGCTAAATAATCTACTTCAATTTTAGCCGCAGTTAAAATATCTCTTTTATCTTTATTAGTAATAGAACCTGCATTTAAACCACCTCCTAGTTTATTTATTCCTTTATTATTAGTTAATATCCCTCCAATTAAAACTCGTGTAAAAATTTTTAATTCATATACTTGTAATACTATTAATTGAATTTTACCATCATCTAATAATAGAATATCTTGTACACAAATATCGTTTGGTAAATTTCTATAATTAAAACCTACTCGTTTTTTATTTCCTAATTTTTTTTTATAAAAATAATCTAATAAAAATAAATCTCCTTTTTTTAAAAATATTTGATTATTTAAAAAATTTGAAATTCTAATTTTTGGACCTTGTAAATCTCCTAAAATCGCTATATTACTTCCAGTTTCTTGAATTACTTTTCTAGCTTTTTGAATTCTGATTATATGTTCTTCTTGTGTGCCATGAGAAAAATTTAATCTTAATACGTTTGCACCAGATAAAATAATTTTTTTTAAAACTTTTTTTGAATCTGTAGAAGGACCAAGAGTAACAACAATTTTTGTTCTTCTAATTTGATTTAACATTTATTTAATATCCTTAACATTAATATTTTTTTTAAGAGACTGATATAATATATTTATAAATATAGAAATTTTTAAAGAATTTTAAATTTTTATTATTAAAATATATAAATTTCTATATATTTATAATACTTTATATATGTAATATTTAAAAAGATAATTTTATATAAAATTGTAATTTAATATATATTAATATTTAATTTTAATATATAAATTTATTCGTTTTAAGTAAAAATTTATATTTTTTAAAATAAGACTTCATGAAAATAGTTTTATTAAAAATAAACTATATATATAATAAAAATATAATTTAATTTAAAATAAATATTATTTTTAATATTTTTACTTTTAGGAAATTAAAATTTAATGAATTATAATCAAAAAATTTTAGCGTATGATTTAATTATTTTTGGAGCAAAAGGTGATCTATCTAAAAGAAAACTTTTACCTTCTTTATATCAATTAGAAAAATTATGTAAATTACATATAAATACACGAATTATTGGTGTAGGAAGAGCTAATTGGGATGCAGAAAATTACAGAAAAATAGTGAAAAACTGTATTATTAAATTTTCTAATGAAAAAATAAATCAAAAAATTTGGCATAAATTTTCAAAAAAATTATTATTTTGTAATCTGGATGTAAATGATACATCTAGTTTTATTAAATTACAAAAAATTATTAATCAAGATAGAAAAATGATTATAAATTATTTTGCATTACCACAACATACATTTAAATTTTTATGTAAAGGTTTAAAAAAATTTAAATTAAATTTAAAAAAAGATAGAGTGATTTTAGAAAAACCTATTGGAAATTCTTTAAAAACTTCTAAAAAAATTAATATTGAAATTAATAAAATTTTTAAAGAAAAAAGAATTTTTAGAATAGATCATTATTTAGGTAAAGAAACAATTTTAAATCTTTTAGCATTAAAATTTTCTAATTCTATTTTATTTACAAATTGGAATAATAAAACTATTGATCATGTACAAATTACTGTTTCTGAAGAAGTAGGAATAGAAGGAAGATTAAGTTATTTTGAAAAAACTGGACAAATGAGAGATATGATTCAAAATCATTTACTACAAATTTTATCAATTTTAGCTATGTCTGCTCCAATTAATTTAAAAGCAAATAATATTAGAAATGAAAAATTAAAAATATTACAAGCATTACGAGTTATCAATGAAAAAAATATTAATCAAAATACCGTACGTGGACAATATACATCAGGAACAATAAATAATACACAAGTTTCGTCTTATATAAAAGAAATTGGAATAAAAAATTATAGCAACACTGAAACTTTTGTTGCTATAAAAGTAAATATTGATAATTGGAAATGGTATGGAGTACCTTTTTATCTAAGAACAGGAAAAAGATTACCAATAAAATATTCTGAAATTGTAATTTATTTTAAACCTGTACATATGAATTTATTTCATTCATCTTTAACAAATATTCCTTTAAATAAAATAATTATAAGATTACAACCTAATGAGGGAATTGATATATTTATCATGAATAAATTTCCAGAATTAGATTTAAATTATAAATTAAAAGAAATAAAATTAAATTTTGATTATAAAAAAAATTTTAAAAATTTACGTATATATGATGCTTATGAAAGATTATTATTAGATAGTTCTCTAGGAATTCAATCTTTGTTTGTAAGAAGAGATGAAATAGAAGAATCTTGGAAATGGACAGATTCTATTATTCATGCTTGGAAAACTAAAAAATCTAAATTAGAATTTTATAAAGCAGGTACTTGGGGTCCGAAATCTTCAGATAATTTATTAAAAAAAGATGGAAGATGTTGGAATATTTACAGGTAATAAAATAATATTTTAAAAAAATCTTTAAAAATTTTTTGTAGACTTGTTTTAAAGAAATTTGTTATTATTATAGATACATTAAAAATTTGTTTTATATAATTTTTTATATAAAAATTTTTTGAATATATTATTTAATAAATTTTAAATTCAAAAATATTTAATTATAATAAAAAATTTTTTACAATTAAAATTCTTTTAATTCAGTCTTATGTATTAAATAATAATATTTATGAAATATATTATAAATATTAAAAAAAAGAATTTTTTAAAAAAAGGAAAAAGTATGATTCGAGTTTTATTATTTGTAGTAACTAACTTATCTGTAATAAGTTTATTATGTATAATAGCGTTTTTTACTGGAATACAAACAAATAATATAATATATCTAATTATTTCAGGTTTTTTATTTGGTTTTGGAGGAGCTTTTATATCACTTTTATTATCAAAAAAAATTGCTTTATTTTCTATTGGATCAAATGTTATTAAAAATCCAACAAATGAATCTGAAATGTGGTTATTAAAAGTTTTAAAAAAACAATCAAAACAATTAAATATTAAAACTCCTGATCTAACTATATATAGTTCAAATAGTATTAACGCATTTGCTACAGGATCTAAAAAAGATTCTTCTTTAATTGCACTTTCTACAGGTTTGCTAAATAAAATGAATAAAAATGAGATAAAAGCAGTAATTGCTCATGAAATGACTCATATAGCAAATGGAGATATGATTACTATGACGCTTATACAAGGCGTTTTAAACACTTTTGTAATATTTTTATCTCGTGGAATTGCATATTTATTTTCAAATTTAGATTCTAATAATAATTCTTCACAATCTATATTTCAAAAAACCGGAGCTGTATATTTAATTTTAACAATTTTTTTAGAAATTATGTTTGGAACTATTGCAAGTTTTATTACAATGTGGTTTTCTAGAAGACGTGAATTTTACGCTGATGCAGGATCTGCTAAAATAGTGGGTGTAGAAAATATGATATCTGCTTTACAAAAAATGCAATATAATCCATATTCTTTAGAAATTCCAAAAACTCTTACCACACTTTGTATTAATAATTATGAACAAAATTCTTTTTTAAGTTTATTTATGTCTCATCCTCCATTACATGTTAGAATTCAAGCTTTATATAAAAAAACTTATATGTAATCATATTTTATATAAATTTAATATATTTTAAATAATAACCAAATGTTAAATATTGTTTTTTGTTTAAAAATCCTCTATTATAGAATAATTAATATTTATTAGAAAAATATTTTTATAAAATTTTTTTACATAGTATATAAAGACTAATTTTAAAAATATTTTAAATAAAATATATTTATAACTAATCAAAATTATTATTAAAAGTTAAAAATTTTTAAAATAATTTTTCTGTAGTATAAATGTTTAAGGAAATTTTAAATGTCAAAAATTAAAGGTAAAGTGAAATGGTTCAATGAAGCTAAAGGTTTTGGATTTATTACTCCTGAAGATGGAAGTAAAGATGTTTTCGTACATTTTTCTTCTATTCAAGGAGAAGGATTTAAAACTTTAGAAGAAGGTCAAAATGTTGAATTTGAAATTCAAGAAGGACCAAAAGGACCATCAGCGATAAATGTTTTTGCAAGTTAATAAAAATTATTTATTTAAATTTTATTAAAAATTTTTTTAAACATTAAAAATTTTTAAAAACCTCTGTTTTTATATACGGAGGTTTGAAATTAATTCATACAATAAAATTTTATATAATACACATAAATTTTTATTTTTAAAAAAATATTTTTAAATAAAATATTTTTATAATCATAATATCAAATCATTCATAAAATTTTTCCTATTTAATGGAGTTGTTTAATGGGAATTCTTTTAGACCCGTCAACGTGGACTGGTTTATTTGCTTTAGTATTACTTGAAATAATATTAGGTATTGATAATTTAATTTTTTTAACTATTATTACTAAAAAATTAAATCCTAATCAAAGAACTAAAGCTAGAAATATAGGTTTAGTATTATCTCTTTTAATAAGAATTATTTTTTTATATTTTATATCATGGTTTACATCTCTAACTGCTCCCTTATGTTCAAATAAATATATTATTCTTTCAGTACGTGAATTTATTTTATTAATAGGTGGAATATTTTTATCTATAATTTCATTAATTGAATTATATGATAAAATTTATCATAAACGCATTAAACGAAAAAAACATAAAAAATATTCTTATTTTTGGTCAATAATTTTACAAATAATAATTTTAGATACAATTTTTTCATTAGATTCAATTATTACTGCAATTGGAATGATAAATAATTTTACTATTATTTCTGTATCTATGATTATCTCTATGTTTTGTATATTAGCTCTTTCTAACACTTTAAAAAAATTTGTAGAAAAATATAAAAAAATTTTTATTTTATGTTTAGGATTTTTATTAATCATTGGTGTAAATCTAGTATTAGAAGCATTAGGATTGTATCTTTCTAAAACATATTTATATACAGCTGTAGGATTTTATGTATTTATAGAATTATTTAATGAAATTTCGAAATATAATTTTTTACTATATCAATACAATAGACCTTTTAGAAGAAGAATATTAGAAAATTTTTTAAAAATTCTAAAAAGAGAAAAAAATAAAGATATTCAAGTTATTAAAAAATTTAATCAAGATAATACAAAAACATATCCTGTAAAAGAATATATAGATTTTAAAGAAGAAGAAAAATACATGATATCTAGCTTATTACATTTATCTTTAAGATCTGTAAAAAGCATTATGACTCCTAGAACAGAAATATCTTGGATTAATATTAATCAATCTTATGATATTATTAAAAAAAAATTGTTAAATACTCCTCATAACATCTTTCCTGTATGTGAAGGAAAAATAGATAAAATAATAGGAGTAGTACGAGCTAAAGAACTTATTTTAAAAATAGAAAAAAATCATAATATTTTAAATTTTGTTTCAAAACATAAACCAATTATTATTTCAGAAAAAATTAATCTTATAAAATTATTAAAAATATTAAAAAACTCTAAAGGAAATATAATTTTAGTAAAAAATAAATTTAATATGCTTCAAGGATTAGTTACACCAGTAGATTTTTTAAAAGCTATAGCTGGAGATTTTCCAGATTCTGATAAAACACCAAATATAATAAAACAAAATAATAGTTGGATAGTTCAAGGTTCTACTGATTTGTATTCTTTACAACAAAGATTAAATACAAATACTTTTATTAAAAAAAATACTATGAATATATCCATATCTGGATTTATTATTGAAAAATATGGAACTATTCCTGTATCAGGTCAAGTTATTAAAATATCTTCATTTATTTTTAAAATTCTTAAAGCTACAAAATATAAAATAGATTTAATAAAAATAAAAAAAAACACTCATTAATTTTCAAAATTTTTATAGTTTATTCATGAATATAAACATGAATAAATTATAAAATTAATACTTTAAATAAAAAATTTTCTATATTATTATGAAATTATTAACTTTAGATAGTTCTAGTAATTATTGTTCTGTAGCATTAAAAAATAAAAGTAATATCAGTTGTATTAATAAATTAACTTCTAATCATACTGATATTATTTTTATGATAAAAAAGATTTTATCTAAAAATTATTTATTATTATCAGATATAGATTATATTGCATGTTCTAACGGTCCTGGTTCTTTTACTGGAATCAGAATTGCAATAAATATATCTCAAGGATTTAATATTGGTTTAAATATTCCTATAATAGGAATATCTACATTAAAAATTTTATCTGAACATGCAAGAAATCAAACAAATAAAAAAAATTTTATTGCTATTATTCAAGCTAATAAAAAAAATGTATATTGGGGAAAATATATATTTTATAAAAAAAAATGGTATTTAAAAAATAAAGAATTATATATTCCTAATACAATTGCTTTAAATAAAATTTTTAAATTAAATAAAATTTGGAAAATTATAGGTATTTTAAATAATTTTTTATTATATAAAAAAAGTATATATATGAAAAGTTTAAATTTATATAAACCTTCCGCATTAGATATCATACCATTAGCAATACAATATATTAATGAAAAAAAAAAATATTCTTTTAAAAAAATTTTTCCAAATTATTTAAATAAAATAATTAAATAAATATATTTAATTTATTTATTTAATTAATATACAATATATAAAAAAATTATTTTGGTAATGTAATATTAAAACCTAATATTGATTTATTATTTTTTTTATATTCCAGTTGAATTTTTACAAATTTTTGATCAATTTTCATATGTTTTTGAATTAGATTTAAAATTTCTTTTTTCAGTGTAGGAATATTTTTTTGTGTATTTTTTATTTTTTTATTCTTATCTAAAATAATTTTTAATCGTTTTTTTGCAATAAAAGCACTTTTTTTTTTTTTAGATAAAAAAAAATCTAATAGAATCATAATTATCGTCCAAATAAACGTTGAAAAAAATTCTTTTTTTCTGTAGTAAATCTTAATGGAGTTTTTTTTCCTAATAATCTTTTCACAACGTCTGAATAAGCTTTTCCAGCATTTGATATTTTATTTAATATAATAGGAAAACCTTGATTAGAAGATTTTAAAATAGATGAATCTTCTGGTATAACTCCTATTAATGGAATTCTTAATATTTCTAATATATCTTTCATACTTAACATATCACCTGAACTAACTTTTTCAGGAGAATATCTTGTTAATAATAAATATTCTTTAACTGGTTTTCTATGATCTTTTGCTCTTTTTGATTTAGATGAAATAATTCCTAAAATTCTATCTGAATCTCTTACAGAAGAAATTTCAGGATTAGTAGTAATAATGGCTTCATCTGCAAAATATAAAGCTAATAAAGCGCCTCTTTCTATTCCTGCAGGTGAATCACAAATGATAAAATCAAATTTCATCTCTAGTAATTTTTGGAAAACTAATTCTACACCTTTATAAGTTAATGATTCTTTATCTTTGGTTTGCGATGCAGGTAAAATAAATAAATTTTTTGTATGTTTATCTTTAATTAAGGTTTGATTAACTGTAGATTCTCCTTGAATTATATTAATAAAATCATATACTACTCTACGTTCACAACCCATAATTAAATCTAAATTTCTTAATCCTACATCAAAATCTATGACTACAGTTTTTTTTCCAGATTTAGCTAAACCAGTAGAAATAGAAGCACTTGAAGTAGTTTTCCCGACTCCTCCTTTTCCTGATGTTACTACAATAATACGTGTCATACTAAAATATATCCTTAAATTTAAAATACTAAAAATTATAATTTTTTTATATGTATACTGTGATTTTTTAAATATATCTGAGCTGGTTTATTTAAAATATTATTTGGAATAGAATCTATTAAACAATATTCTCCAGAGATAGATAATAATTCTGCTTCTAAATATTGACAAAAAATTTTTCTAGTATGATCTCCATGAGCTCCTGCTAATGCTCTTCCACTAAGTTGTCCATATACATGAATATTTCCATCAGCAATTAATTCAGATCCTTTATTTACATTATTAATAATTATTAAATCAGATTCTTTTGCATAAATTGTCTGTCCAGAACGAATAGTATGATTATATAAAACACTTTTAAATTTTTTTTGTTTTGAAATTTTAGTGTATTTCTGAATAAAATTTTTTTTATTTGAAAATATAGGAACTCCTGAATTCAAAATTTTTTTTTTTAATTTTGAATCATAACATTCAATTACACCAATAACTAAAAATCCATTAGAAAAAATAATTTTTTGAATTTTTTTCCAATTAGAATTTTTTGGCAATAAAGATAAATTTAAAATAATTGGTGCTTTATAAAAAAAATCAGGAGATTTTTGAACTTTTTTTTGTAATGCATTATTAATTAAATTAATATTATTACTACATATATATAATACTAATGTTGTAAAAATACTTCCTTGTAATTTAATAGGTATATTAATAGATTTTACATTCATAGTTTTTTAAAATTTGATTACTAAAAATATTTAAATTATTTATGTAAATGTATTTTATAAAAATTTTTTTTTTTATATAAATTAAAATATATAAAATATAAATTTATTATATTAAAAAATTATTTTATATTTATTTTTTTAAAAAAAATAATATATATCATAATAAATTTTTAAAACTAAAACTAAAAAAATTAATTATTTTTTATTTAAGGAAATTATTTTGAACATAAATAATACTAGTCAATTAATATTAAAAATAAAAAATGTTTTTAAAAAAAAAAAAATACTTTTTTCTGGAAATATTCAAGATTCTTTACCAGAAATTTTAAAAACAAAATTAAGTTATATACATCTTCAAAAATATAATTTTTTAAAATATTTTTCTAAAATAAAAAAAAATAAAATATTTATAAATTTCTTAGTAAATAAAAATATGCTTAAAAATTGTAATACAGTAATTTATTTTTTTTCAAAAAATAAAAAAGAAACATTTTTTCAACTAAAAAAAATTATTTCTTTATTAAAAAAAAACAAAAAAATTTTTCTTGTTGGAGAAAATAGAAGTGGAATAAATAGTTTTGTTAAATATATTAAAAATGAAATTTATTTTAAAAAACTTACATATGGAAGAAAATGTGTAATTTATTGTCATGTTATTAATAAAAAAATTTCTTTTAAATTAAAAGAATTTTATAAAATACATTATTGGAAGAAAATTCCAATTATATTTTTACCTGGAATGTTTGGATATAAAAAATTAGATTTAGGTAGTAAGTTTTTAATTTCAACATTTTATAAAAATAAATTATTTAATAAAAAAATATTAGATATAGGAGCAGGATCAGGTTTGTTATCTATTGCTATTTTAAAAATTATGAAAAAAAACAAAATAACTATAGCTGAAAGTTGTTTAACATCAATCCAATGTTGTAAAAAAACATTTAAATTAAATAATTTAAATGCAAATTTCAAAATTAGTGATATATATTCTTGTATAAAAGAAAAATTTGATTTAATTATATCTAATCCACCTATACATCATAATTTAAAAAAATCTTCAGAATTTGTTAAAGAAATTATTTATAAATCTCATTTATATCTAAAAAAAAAAGGAGAACTTAGATTAGTTATTAATAAATCTTATTCGTGTGAAAAATATTTTATTAAAAATTTTTATAAATTTAATATTTTAAAGGAAAACAATTTTTTTAAAATATATCAAGGATTTATAAATTAATATAAAAAATTTTATAAAATACTAATTTAAATACCCGAAGCGGGACTTGAACCCGCAAAGTTATATATAACCGAGGGATTTTAAGTCCCTTGTGTTTACCAATTTCACCATTCGGGCAAAAATTTTTTATTTAATAAAACTTTTAAAAAAGGCGCACCTCGGAATCGAACCGAGCTATACGGATTTGCAATCCGCTGCATAATGCCAATCTGCCAATGCACCAAAAATTTTTTATTAAAATTATAAAATATAATAATATAATAAAATATTTAATTATGTCAATATATTTTCTTAAAAATTTTTAAAAATCTTTATCATTTAATTAAAAATTTATAATTATAAAAAAATAAAACTTGAAATAATAATATAAAATGTTATATAATCAAATTATTAATTTTTAATAATTAATTTACTTTCAATAAAATTTTTTTTAAATATTTTATTTTAAAAAATTAGGAGGGATGGCCGAGTGGTTTAAGGCAGCGGTCTTGAAAACCGCCGATGAGAAATCATCCGAGAGTTCGAATCCCTCTCCCTCCATACAACAAACTTTAAAAATTTTATTATTCTAAATTTTTTTACTTAAAATAAATTAATTTTATAAAATAATTGTATTTTTCATCTACTTAGTATTTAAAAAATTTTGTAAACATTTGATTAAAATAAATTAGATTATATTTAATTTATTTATATAATTTTTTGTTTTTAAAAAATTATAAATTTTGTTTAAAAATAAAATTTTTTAATTCATTAGAATATTTTAAAGATAATTGATCATTAATGATGTGAACTATTTGAAAATATTCCTTGAAAGTTCCAAATAAAATGAAAATTTATAGAATTTAAGTTCTTACTTTTAGTATTGCTGTAATAAGTAATCTTTTTTTCAAATTCAATTCTTGAATATAAATTTTTATGAATTTTATATTGAATTCCAGCGCTAACTATTGGAAAAATATTATCTTGTAATAAATAATTTTTTTTAAAGTTTTTGACTGTAAGAAGATTTTTATTAAGATTAATAGAACAACCAAAACGACTATAAACATCTATAGAATTTAATATTGGATAAGAAACTTTCGTCGTAATTTCTAAATTTTTTTCTGGATAAATGATATTAATTTTATTATTTTTTAAATTAGATTTAGAATATTTATTTGTATTATTTGTATGATTTATATATTCTGATCTATCGTATATTTTCTTAATAACCTGTCCATGTTTTATTGGAAATAATGAATTATGGTTAGAATTGCTATGGCTAATGTTAACATGCTGATCTCCTATATTTTCTGATTCGTACATTTTATTAATTTCTGCTTCTTCTTCAGAATCTTGTTTTTCTCTAACTTTTTGTTGAGAATTTCTGTAATTACTATGAATAACTTCTGTTTTTTTATTTTTTTTAATAATATCATTAATATTTTCTTGATTATTCAAAGGATCATTGTAAGAAATTTCTAATCCAAAATATGAATTATTTTGATATCCTATTAAAAAACCATATAATGAATGTGACCAATAATTAGTATATAAATTTTTTAAATTAGATAAGTCAGATTTTTCAATATGATTAGGTTGTAACGTATTAAATTTTGAACCAAAATAAAAATAATTTGTATTATTTAAAGTATGTGCTTGAACATTAGTAGCTATACAAGTATTTAATAAAAGAGACATGACTATAGCTTTATTCTTCATTTCTTACTCCATTTTAAAAACTATAAATAGAATTTATAATTAATTTTATTTATAATTTTTTAAATAAATTTAAAAATATTTTATCAATAAATCTTGAAAATTGTGCTAATAAAATAAAATTTTTTTTTTAAAAAATAAAATAAATTTTTTAAATTTTTTTTTAAAATACTTTATTGATATTATCAATTTTTTTTTAAAATTTATTATTTACAATACTTAAATTATATATTTTCATTAAAAAAAAAAATAATTAAATATTATTAAAAAATTTATAATATTTAAAATTTTTATATATTAAAATATAACACGAAATAATAATTTTGTTTAAATAAAAGTATGAATTTAATTTTTTTTATATAAAAATTAAATTTTATATTTAAATATAATATATTTAAAATTTATAT
>NZ_JAIWQV010000004.1 GCF_026122795.1 Buchnera aphidicola (Chaitophorus viminalis)
ATAATATACTGCATTATTTCGTTCATCTAAACTTTAAATACATAATATTTAATATTTATAATTTATAAATGATTGATTCGAGGATAATCGATAAATATTTATTTATTAACATTTTGTAGAATACTAAAGTACCTACTTACTTTTAAAAAAATGTATAAAACAAAATATCACTATGGTCTAGGATAAAAACGTGAATTTTTTTATATTTTTCAATATTTATTTATTTATTCTAATTTAAATAACGGGATAAATCCAAATGTACATATTAAGGCGGACAAAAACAATAAAACATTAAATATTAAATACTTACAATGTAAAATTTTGTAAAAAAAAAATAATTAATTTTACAGAAAAGAAAAAAAAAAAAAAAAAAAATATAAAAATATTTTATTTTTATTCTAAAAATTTTAAAATTTATTTAAACTATATTTAAAATAAAAATTTTTATAATAAAATATTTTATTATAAAAATTTATCTCAAAAATTTTTTAATACTTTTAAATCTAAATCAAAAAATTATATTTATAACTAAAAAATTATAAAATTCACTTTATTAAATATTTAAATAACTTAATTAAAATCTGTAATTAAAAATTTTAAGAAAACTAATTCATAAAAATTATTTTTAAAATTATTTTTTACAATTTTATATGTATTTAAATCCATACTTCTATAACTTTAAAAATCAAATTTATAATAAAATTAAATAACATTTTATATCATATTTAATAAATTCATTTAAAATTTAATTAAATAAAATTTTAATCTTAAAAATATATATTATTTTTTAAATACAATAAAAAATAAATAAATTGATTATTCATTATAAATAAAATTTTTTAATATACTACAATAATAAATTTTTCTACATCAGAATATAAATATAAAAATTTATCAATTTAACTAAAATATTTTATAAATATAATTATATTTATAAAAAAAAAATATAATAATATAATAAATAAAATTTAAAAAAATATTAATAATTCTAAATTATATCAAAATTATTTATAGTTTAATAAATTTAAAAATAAATTAAAAAAAAATAAAAAATTTATTAAATTCTTACAAATAGGAAGATTTAAAATGATTAATGTCTTAAAATTTGGAGGAACTTCATTAGCTGATGCAAAAAGAATTATATTCGTATCAAATATTATTGAAGAAAAATCTAAAATAAATAAAATTTCTGTTGTTTTATCTGCTCCAGCAACTATTACAAATTCTTTAGAAAAGATAATACAATTATGTTTATTAAAAGATAAAAATTATAAAAAAGAGATTCAAAATATAAAAAATAAATTTGATTTAATCGTTAAAAATATTTATAAAAATAATAAAAATTTTTTATTTAAAAAAATAATAAAAAAAATTAATCATGAAATTTTATTTTTAAAAAATACCTCTAAAAAAATATATCTTTTAAATAAATGTTCTAAACATATATTCGCTAAAGTAATCTCTAGAGGTGAAATATTATCTACACAAATTATGAAACAAATATTACTTTCTAAAGGACATAATATTACATTAATTAATCCAGTAAAAAAAATTTTAGCTGAAGGAAATATTTTAGATGCTTATGTTAATATCAATAAATCTATAAAAAAAATTCAAAAAATAAAGTTTAAAAAAAATTCTATTATTTTAATGCCAGGATTTATAGCAGGAAATAAAAAAAAAGAATTAGTTATATTAGGTCGCAATGGTTCAGATTATTCGGCAGCTATATTATCTGCTTGTATAAAAGCTCAATCTTGTGAAATTTGGACTGATGTTGATGGAATATTAACTTGTGATCCAAAAATTTTTTCTAATGCAAAAATTATTAAAAAAATTTCATATAAAAATGTCACAGAAATATCTAATTTAGGAGCAAAAGTACTTCATCCTAAAACTATTTATCCATTAAAAAAATTTAAAATTCCTTGTTATATAAAAAATACATTTAATAAAAATTTTATTGGAACTAAAATCTCAAATTATTCAAATAAAAAAATACAAAATATATATCCAAATATCGCTTATATAAAAAATGTTACTATCTTTATAATAAAAACGTTAAATCAAAGAAATATAAATAAAATATATAAAAATTTACTTAAAATTAATAAAAAAGAATCTATAATATTATTTTTTTCTATAAACTTCATTCATAGACAATCTATAAATATTTACGTTAACAACATACATTTTGAAAAAGTAAATTTTATAATTAAAAAATTAATTTTTAATAAAAAAGAAACATATAAAAAAAAGATTTATAAAAAAATATCTATTATTTCAATAATAAAACCTAAATTATATCAAAATAAAAAAATCATTCAAAATATATATCAAATTTTATATGATTTAAATATCAAAACTATGTATGATATAAAAAATTTTTCAAAAAATTCTATTTCTTTAATAATTAAATCCAAATATAAAAATAAAATTATAAATTTATTACATAAAAAAATAATAAATAACTATAAAATTATTCAAATATTTTTATTTGGTATTGGAGGAATCGGTCAAACTTTACTTAAACAAATTAATCAAGAAAAAAAATCTTTAAAAAAAAAAAATATTATAATTAAAATATGTTTAATATCTAATTCCAATAAAATATTATTTCAAGAAAAAGGAATAAAAATAAATTCCTGGAAAGAAAAATTTCATACAATTAAAAAAAAATATTTTCAAGAAAAATTTCTTATTAATAAAATAAAAAAAATTATTAAAAAAAACAATTTTATTAATCCTTCTATTGTAGATTGTACATCTAGTAAAAAGATTTCTAAAGAATATTTATATTTTATTAAAAATAAATTTAACATTATTACTGCAAACAAAAAATTTAATACTGGAAATATTACAGATTATAAAAATATTAGAAAAAAAATTAATATAAATAATAAAAAATTTTTTTATGAAACTAATGTTGGAGGCGGTCTTCCAGTTATTCAAACTATTCAAAATTTAAAACAAACTGGAGATAAATTAATAAATTTTAAAGGAATATTATCTGGTTCGTTATCATTTATTTTTGGAAAATTAGAACAAAAAATATTATTTTCAGATGCTATTAAACAAGCTAAAGAAAAAGGTTTAACAGAACCTGATCCAAGAGAAGATTTATCTGGATTAGATGTCGCTCGAAAATTATTAATTATAGCTAGAGAATTTGGATATTCATTAGAATTAAAAGATATTCAAATTAAAAAAATTTTACCTCAATTATGTAATTCCAATTCAACTGTTCAAAAATTTTTAAAAGAAACTAAAAAATTTAATAAATATTTTTTAAATAAAATAAAATCAGCTAAAAAAAATAATAAAAAAATTAAATTTATTGCAAAAATTAGTAATAAAGGAAAATGTACAGTACAAATTGAAGAGGTAGATAAAAAAGATCCATTATATGAAATTAAAAATGGAGAAAACGCATTATCTTTTTATACAAAATATTATCAACCTATACCATTAGTAATTAGAGGATATGGAGCAGGAAAAAAAGTAACAGCATCTGGAGTTTTATCTGATTTATTAAAAACTATAGTTTAAATTATCTGGAGTTTAAGAATGATAAAAATATATGCACCAGCTTCAATTGGAAATTTAAGCGTAGGTTTTGATATATTAGGCGCTGCTATTGTTCCAATTCAAAAAAAATATTTAGGAGATATAGTTACTATTCAATTTTCTAAAAATTTTCAGTTAACAAACATCGGAAAATTTTCTCAAGAACTACCAAAATCTATTTATGATAATTTAACTTGGAAAGCATGGAAGATATTTTGTAAAACAATTAAAAAAAAAAAAAATGTACATATTATTCTTGAAAAAAATCTTCCTATAAGCTCAGGATTAGGATCAAGTGCATCTTCTATTGTAGCTACTTTAGTTGCTTTAAATACACTTTTTAAAAAACCTTTAAAAAAAAAAAAATTAATACAATTAATGGGTATTTTAGAAAAAGACGTTTCAAACGAAAAACATTATGATAATGTAATTCCTTCTTATCTTGGAGGTATAAGATTAATTATAAAGAAACAAAATTGTATTTCTCAAAATCTTCCATATTTTAAAAATTGGTTTTGGGTTATCTCATGGCCTGGAACAAAATTATCTACATCTAAATCTAGATCAGTTTTACCTAATTCTTATTCTAAAAAAGATTGTATAGAAAATAGCAAAAATTTATCATGTTTTATACATGCTTTACATAGTAAAAAAAGTGATTTAGCTGCATCATTCATGCATGATGTTATTGCAGAACCATATAGAAAAAAACTTTTAAAAAATTTTTCTCTACATAAAAAAAATGTTAAAAAAATAGGTTCTATAGCATATGGAATCTCAGGATCTGGACCAACTATTTTTTCTATTTGTGATAATGAAACTACAGCAGAAGAAGTAAAAAAATATTTTTTAAAAAATTATATTCAAAATAAAAAAGGATTTTCTTATATATGTCAAATAGATTCGATAGGTGCTAGAAAAATAGGAAAAAAATCTGATGAAATTATATAATCTTAAAGATAAAAAAGAAATAGTAAATTTTTCTGAAGCTGTAAAATATGGATTAGGCAAAAATCAAGGATTATTTTTTCCTAAAAAATTACCAATATTTTCTCAAAAAAAAATTCAAAAATTATTAAATAAAAAATTTATATCTAGAAGTCAAGAAATTTTATCTATTTTAATAGGATCTGAAATTAAAAAAAAAAAAATTAAAGATAGTGTTCAATCTGCATTTAATTTTTCTGGACCTAAAATAGTTAATATTACAAACAATATTTATTGTATGGAACTTTTTCATGGACCAACATTAGCTTTTAAAGATTATGGAGCCAGATTTATGGCTCAAATATTATCTTGCTTAAATAATCAAGAAAATAAATCAATAACTATATTAACTGCAACTTCTGGAGATACAGGTGCTGCTGTAGCTCATGCATTTTATAAAATGAAAAATGTTAAGGTAATTATATTATATCCTAAAGGAAAAATTAGTAAGATACAAAAAAAATTGTTTTGCACATTAGGAAAAAATATTACCACTATATCAGTAAATGGAAGTTTTGATGAATGTCAAAAATTAGTTAAACAAGCGTTTCATGATCAAGAAATTAGAAAAAATACACAATTAAATTCCGCTAATTCTATAAATGTTAGTAGATTATTTGCACAGATATGTTATTTTTTTGAAATTTTTTATTTACTTCCTGAAAATTTACAAAATAAATTAGTAATTTCTATACCATGTGGTAATTTTGGAAATTTAACAGCAGGGTTATTAGCTAAATCTATGGGTTTACCTATTAAAAAATTTATCTTAGCGACAAATTCTAATAATACTGTTCCACGTTACCTAGAAACAGGAATTTGGAATCCTTACAAAACTATTTCTACTATTTCTAATGCAATGGATATTAGTCAACCAAATAATTGGCCTAGAGTAGAAGAAATTTTTTATGAAAAAAAATGGAATATAAAAGATTTAAAATATGGATATGTTTCAGAAAATGAAACCAAAAAAAATATTAAAAATTTATATATGAAATATAAATATATTTCTGAACCTCATGCTTCAATTGCATACACTGTATTGAAAAAAAAATTAAAAATAGATGAACATGGAATTTTTTTAGGAACAGCGCATCCAATTAAATTTCAAAATACAGTTGAACAAATTTTAAATATTAAATTAAAAATCAAACAAAATATTTCTAATATACTTCATTTAAAAAATTTATCTTATAATATAGAACCAAATTTTAAAATACTAAAAAAAATTTTATTAAAAAACTAAAAAATCTTGACTTAGAGAGGAAAAAAAATCCTCTCTATAAATTACAATAAATAAAATAAATTTATACATTAAATAAAAAATGAATAATATCTCCATCTTGAACTATATATTTCTTACCTTCAAATCTTAATTTTCCTGCTTGTTGTACTTTTTTTTCAGATTTATATTTAATAAAATCTATATAACTAATTACTTTTGCTCTAATAAAACCTTTTTTGAAATCACTATGTATTACTTTTGCTACTTTAACAATTTTAGAATGTTTTATAAAAGACCATGCTCGAACTTCTTTTTTACCTACTGTAAAAAATGTTTTTAAATTTAAAATTTTATATATTGTAGTAATAATTTCATTTAATTCTGTAAAATTATCTAAATTTTTATAATTATTATTATTTTTAATGATTTCTGGATAAATAATATGATTTAAATCTTTTTTTAAAAAACTTTTTACTTCATCTAAAAAAATATTATTATAATCATTTTTATGTATATTAATTAAAAAAATAGTTGGTTTTAATGTTAAAAATTTGAATTTATTTATTAAAATTTTTTCTTTGAAAGAAAGATCTAACGTTTGTAATAAATAAAATTTATTTAAATGTAATAAACATTTCTTTAATAAAAGATATTCTTCTGATATATTTTTATTTAAATTTTTATTTTTTTTTTGTATTAAAATATTTTTTTCACAAATTTCTATATCTGAAAAAATTAATTCTGTATTAATAATTTTAATATCACGTATTGGATCAACAAAATTTTCAACATGCATAATATTATCATCTTTAAAAGCTCTAACTACATGAATTAAAGCATCTACTTCTCTAATTTGATTTAAAAATTTATTTCCTAAACCTTCTCCTTTTGATGCTCCTTTAACTAATCCAGCAATATCAACTATTTTTACTACAGTAGACACTAATTTCTTTGGATTTATAATATTTTTCAATGAAATTAATCTATGATCATAAACTTGAGAAAATCCTATGTTTGGAGAAATTGTACAAAAAGGAAAATTTAAAGACGATGCTTTGGATTTAGTTAAAATATTAAAAATAGTAGATTTTCCTACATTAGGTAATCCAATTATTCCACACTTAACATTCATTATTTATTCCTTAAATAAAAATATTTTATGTAATTTATAAAAAAAATTTTTAAAAAAAAGAATTAAATTTTTGTAATATATTTAAAATTTTTAATATTTACAGAAAAAATTAAATGAATTGATTTATTAATAGATTTTAAGATTTTTTTTTTTTCGCTGAAAGTAGGTTTAGAAAGTACAAAATTAGCAATATTTTTTTTTTCTTGAGGACGTCCAATACCAATCGATAGACGTTTATAAAAAATTTTTTTTTGAAATATTTGAATAATACTCTTTAAACCTTTATGCCCATTACTTCCATAACCATATTTAAATTTTAAAATACCAGGTAATAAATCTAATTCATCATGTACAATTAGAATTTCATTTAAATTAATATTATAAAAATTTGATATCTGAAATATAGATACACCATTTAAATTCATAAAAATATTTGGAATAAATAATATGATTTGTTTTTTTAATAAAAAAATTTTACTTATATATCCAGAAAATTTTTTACTTTTTTTAAAACTTACATTAAAAAATTTTGATAATATTTCTAAATACCATATTCCAACATTATGACGAGTATGATTATATTTTTTAAATGGATTTCCAAGTCCTACTATCATTTTTATTTTATACATAATAATCATCCAAATAATTTTTTAAAAAATTATTTAAAATACAAAAAATTTTAATTATAAATTAATATAATATTTATATTTATATAAAATAAATAAAATATTAATATTAATTTATGTAAATAACTTTAATATTTTAAATATTGTTTAGTAGCTTCATCCCAATTAATAATTTTAAAATATGATTTAATATAATCTAATTTATTATTTTGATATTTTAAGTAATATGAATGTTCCCATAAATCTAAAGCAATAATAGGAAATCCTTTTATTAATATAAAATTATAATTCATTAACGGATTATCTTGATTAGAAGTAGTAGTAATTAATAAATCACCTTTTGATTTAACTAACCAAACCCATCCTGAACCAAAATGATTCATTGCATGTTTTACAAACTCTTCTTGAAATTTTTCTACACTTGAAAATTTTTTTTCAATAGAATTTTTTAATTCTCCTTTTAAAATAGTATTTTTTTTTAAATTTTTCCAAAAAAAACTATGATTAAAATGACCACCTAAATTATTTCTTACTAATAATTGATATTTTTGAGGTAAAATATTTAAATTAGATAATAATTTTTTTTGTGTATATTCTTTAAACTCTGTTTGAGATAATATATTATTTAAATTATTAACATATGTTTGATGATGTTTGATATGATGAATTTTCATAGTTTTTTTATCAAAATAAGGTTCTAAAGCGTCATAATTATATTTTAATTTTGGTAATTTATATATCATTTATTTAACTCCAAAAATGTGATAAAAAATTTTAATATATTATTATAAATATTTATATAAATTTAATATATATTAAAAAATTTACTTGAATGTAAAGTATATAATTATAAAAATTTATTTATTATTCTTAACATTATAAAATGAATATGTTAAATTTTAAATTAAAAAATTAAATTAATTAAATTAATTAAATTATACTTGATAAAATTTTTTACAGATATCGTTAAATTTAAAAAGTTAATATCTGTTACATATTAATATACTTATTATGGAATAATAATGCATAAACAAAAAAAAAATCTATTAAGTAAGAGATTTAGAACATTTTATCCAGTCGTAATTGATATTGAAACAGCTGGTTTAAACCCAATTACTGATGCATTACTAGAAATTGGAGTAATTACATTAAAAATGAATAGCTACGGATGGCTGAAAATTGATAAAAAAATACATTTTCATATTAAACCTTTTGAAGGATCTTTAATACATAAAGAAGCGTTATCTTTTAATAAAATAGATCCATTTAATCCTTTTAGAGGGGCAATTAGCGAAAAACAAATGCTTAAAGAAGTTTTTAAAATTATTAATCAAGGTATTCAAAAATCTAAATGTAGTAAAGCTATTATTGTTGCTCATAATGCAACTTTTGATCATAATTTTATTATGGCTGCATCTAGTAGAATACAAGTTATAAATAATCCATTTCATTCATTTGCTACTTTTGATACTGCTTCTTTAAGTGGATTAACTGTAGGTGAAACAGTTTTATCAAAAGCTTGTAGAGCAATGGGAGTATCTTTTAATAACAATAAAGCACATTCTGCTTTATATGATACATTAAAAACTGCAACTTTATTTTGTAAAATTGTCAATCTTTGGAAAAAAATAGGTGGATGGCCTATTAAATACAAGAAAACAGAAAAAACTTAAAAAGATAAATATTTAAATAAATTTAATGTTTAAAAAATATTTGATATATAAGATATGATGAAAAAAAAAATATACATCATATCTCATTTTTAAATATAAAAAAATATATTTATATAAATTATTTTGTTTTTTTTAAAACATTTTTTTTTTCTTGGCTTAATGCTTGTTCTAAAATTTTTTTTAATTCTCCACTTTCAAACATCTCTGTCATAATATCACTTCCACCTATTAAATTACCAGAAACCCATAATTGAGGAAAAGTTGGCCATTTAGAAAACTTAGGTAGTTCAGAGCGAATTTCAGAATTTTGTAAAATATCAATATATGCGAATCTAACTTTTAAGGTTAATAAAATATTTACAGCTTTTGCAGAAAAACCACAACTAGGAAATTCTGGAGAACCTTTTATATAAATAATAATAGGATTAGTAGAAATTTGACGTTGAATTTTAGAAATTATATTCATATATTTAAACCTTAAATAAATTTTTAAATTTTATAATGTAATTATAAAAAATTAATTTTATTAATAATATTGTATTATGACATAATATAATATTATAATATCAACAAAATAATTTTATTATATTTAAAATTTTTAATATAATATTAAATCAATGGGGTTGATTTTGGATTTGACAAAAAAATTCTTTATTAATGCGCATGAGGAGGTTCGGTTTGCCTCGTTAAAAAACCGAAAAAAAATATCTGCAAAAAATAAACCAAATTACGCTTTAGCAGCTTAAAAAACTGTATTCAGCCCATTTATTATCTTTATTTGTTTTAATTTCTTTCAAAAAAGATAAAAATGTTTTATAAATGGTTAAAAAATTAAGAAATTACATCTTTAAGTTTATGTTTTGACTTAATTATGTTTTGATAAAAACATTAAGTTCCTTTTAAATGTCTTTAATAATAAAGGAATAAAAAAATAATATAAGACTAATCATGTAGTGCTTTAGTAAAATAATTTTTTTGGACGCGGGTTCAAATCCCGCCAACTCCAATATTAAAAAAATAAAATTAAAATTTATTTTTTTTTAAGAATTTAAATATTTATTATAATAATTTGATATTAAATATATTTAATTTATGTTTTTTATTAATATTTTTTATTATTAATATCTATTAATATTTAATTAATATAATTTTTATTTAAAATTCTATCAATTTTAAAATTCTTGAAAATATAGTTTAAAACAAACAAAAATTTTAATTTTAAAAACATAAATTACTGAAAAAATTTAAATAACAAATTTATTAATTTAACATTATTAGGTCCTTGTATGAATTTTCCTAAAAATAATAAAGAAAATAATGTAAAGAATAAAAAAGAATTAAATAAATCTTTTCAAGAAGTATCGAATAATATAAATTCTAAAAAAGATGAACATAAAAAAATATTAAATAAAATATATAAACTGAATAAAAAAATATTCAAATTACAAAAAAAAATTAAAGAATTTCCATTGCGAATATTAGCTACAATTGAAAATATTAAAAAAGAAAAAAAAAAAGAAATTGAATTAATTAAAAAAAATAAAATTATAGAGTTTTTTAAAAAATTTATTTTAATTTTAGAAAATATAAATAAAATTAATGATATTTTTCCTAAACTTACAAAGAAAAATAATTCAGAACTTCAAGGAATATATCTAATACAACAATCTATTATAGAAATAATTAAAAAAAATGGAATTCAAATAATAGGAAAAATAGGAGATAAATATAATAAAAATACTCATGAAATAAAAAATAATAATTTTAATAAAATTCCAAAAGAAAAAAAACCCATAATTAAAAAAATAATTCAGTCAGGATATACTTTAAATAAAATAATATTAAAAAAAGCTATTGTAAAAATATAAAAAAGAAAATGTAAAATGGCTTGAATAAAAAAGCCATTTCATTTTATTGAAAAATTTTAAAAATATTTTATTCAGTACTCCAATCAATTTCTTGTTTTTTTTGATTTAATAGAATTGTATTGACTTGAGAAAAATGTTTACATCCAAAAAAACCTTTATATGCTGATAAAGGAGATGGATGAGAAGCAAATAAAATATAATGTTTATTAGAATCAATTAAAAATTTTTTTTTTTGAGCATAAGATCCCCATAATAAAAATATTATACCAACATGATAATCATTAATTAATTGAATTATATAATCTGTAATACTTTCCCAACCATATTTTTTATGTGAACCAGGTAAATTACTAGATACTGTTAAAATAGAATTTAATAAAAAAACACCTTGTTTAGCCCAATTTTTTAAACAACCTGATTTAATTTTTAAATTTTTATTAATATCTGATTTAATCTCTTTAAAAATATTTTTTAAAGATGGAGGAATAGATATATTTTTATTAACAGAAAAGGCTAATCCATTTGCTTGATTAATTTTATAATAAGGATCTTGTCCAAGAATAACTACTTTAATTTTGTGAAACTTTGTTAAATGAAACGCATAAAAAATTTTTTTCTGTTCTGGAAAAATAGTTTCTACTTTTCTTTTTTGATTAATTTTTTTAAGAATTTTAATAATTTTTATTTTTTTTTTTTTTAATAAATTTTTCCAAGTATACATAAAAATTCTGTATTAATATCCTAATAAAATTATATAATTATCATTAATAATTATACAAATAAAAAATATTATATTACATAAAATAATAATTTATAAATTTTTTAATAAAAAATATATTTTATAAAATTAAAAATTTAAATTCTTATTTAAAACTAATAAATTTTTATAAACAAAAAGGAAATAATTTATGACATTAGTCACACAATCTGCTCCTGATTTTATTACATCAGCTATTTTAGAAAATGGTAATATTATCGATAATTTTCATTTTAAAAAATATATATCTAATTCTAAAGCTATTCTATTTTTTTGGCCTATGGATTTTACATTTGTATGTCCATCAGAAATTATTGCATTTAATCAAAAATATGAAGAATTTAAAAAAAGAAACGTTAAAATTGTTGGAATATCTTTTGATTCTGTATTCGTGCATGCTGCTTGGCAAAAAACAAAATACAAAAATGGAGGAATTGGTCCAATAAAATATGTTATGGCATCAGATATTAAAAGAAAAATACAAAAATCGTATTTTATTGAACATCCTAATTTAGGTATGGCTTTAAGAGCTTCTTTTTTAATTGATGAAACAGGAATTATTCGACATGAAATAGTTAATGATTTACCTTATGGAAGAAATATTCAAGAAATGATTCGTATGATAGATGCTTTAGATTTTCATAAAAAAAATGGAGAAGTATGTCCAGCAAATTGGACTACTAAAAAAGAAGGTATCAAACCTACTTTAAAAGGTATTTCTAAATATTTATCTAAAAATAAGATAATATAATTTAAACAAAAAATGTTATTCGATTAATTTTATTTATTAAAAAAAATAAATATTATTAATCGAATGGTTTTACCTAAAATAAATTTTTTAAAAAAAATTATAAAAACATTACTATTGAAAATCAAAAAAAAATATTTTTAATAATATTACATCAATTAAAAATATATTTATTCAGTATCATAATCTTCATCTAACATATCTTCATTATCAAAAGATTCTTGAGTGTTTATATTACGATTATCAAAATTATAAGCATCATCTTGAGAAAAATCATTTGTATCTAAAAAATTTCTAGAATCATTAAAATCTGTAGTACTTTCATTATTATTAGAAATATCTGAATCTTTTAAATCTTGATTTGTACGATCATATTCTGAAGAATTTTCTAAATCTTGTGATAAATTATCATTGTTATTAGGATATTCAAATGAATCAAAATTATTTACATTATTATATTGATTTTCATATTCTTCATTGGAAATAAAATTTTCATTAGAATGATTTAAAATATCTTCTTCTGGTTTATTATGATCAAACAAATTTAATAACATATTTCCAGCTACTATACCTCCTGTTACTCCTACTGCAGTTTGTAATGCATTTGTTAAAAAACTACTTCCTGATCCTGGAATCGAAGAAGTATTAATATTTTCATTAGATTGATTCAATGGTCTTTCATTTGTATTATAATAAGAATTATTTTTTCGTGTATTCGAACTAAAATTTGTATCTTTACTAGATTTATTTGGAATATATCTATTTATTAAATCAGATAAAAAACTTTTTTTAGGAATTACAGAAGATGAAGAATTTTTTAATTTATCTTCTAATTTTTTAATAATATTATTTAATTTCTTTATAGCTACTTCTTGTACTAAAATAGTTTGAATTAAATAATAAATAGAATTAGGTTGTTTTTCTAAATTCTTTTTAATAAAATTTTCTGCTTCTAAATCTTTAGAAGAGGAATTTTTTTCTGCTAAATTCAATTTTTTAAATAAATCTTGAATTAATTTTTTTTCTTGTGTTTGCATATTTTCCTTAAATATTTATATATATTGAAAATATATTAATTGGTACTTAATTAATATAATTTAATCTAAAAATTTTAAAATTTAAAAATATTTTAAAATAAAATAAAATAATAGTAAAACTCTATTTATATTTTTTCATTAAAAATTTTATTAAAACTATCAAATTAGTCAATATTCACCGAATCAATTCAATATGTTATAATTATATAAAATATATATAACCATAAATTACTCTAAAATAGAAGATATTTAATGAAAAAATTTGCAAAAAAAATTATACCAGTAGAAATTGAAAAAGAATTAAAAAATTCTTATTTAGATTATGCAATGTCTGTAATTATAGGAAGAGCTCTACCTGATGTCAGAGATGGACTAAAACCTGTTCATAGAAGAATACTATTTGCTATGCATATATTAAACAATAAATGGAACAAACCATATAAAAAATCTGCAAGAATTGTAGGAGATGTTATTGGAAAATATCATCCACATGGAGATACAGCAGTATATGATTCTATTGTACGTATGGCACAATTTTTTTCATTAAGGTATATGTTAATTGACGGACAAGGAAATTTTGGATCTATTGATGGAGATTCTCCAGCAGCAATGAGATATACAGAAATTAGAATGTCTAAAATATCTTCTACTTTATTAAATGATTTAAATAAAAATACAGTAAAATTTGTAAAAAATTACGATGGTTCAGAGGAAATACCTGAAATTCTTCCTGCATCTATTCCAAATTTATTAATTAATGGATCATCTGGAATTGCTGTTGGTATGGCTACCAATATTCCTCCACATAATTTAAATGAATCTATCAATGCATGTTTACAATATATTAAAAACCCAAATATTAGCTTAAAAAATTTAATGAAATACATACCTGGACCAGATTTTCCTACATTCGGAATTATTAACGGTAAATCAGGAATTTATCAAGCATATAAAACTGGTAAAGGAAAAATTTATATCAGAGCTCGTATAAAAATTGAAAATAATATTAAAAATCAAAAAAAATCTATCATTATATATCAATTACCATATCAAACTAATAAATCAAAATTAATAGAAAAAATTGCACTTTTAGTTAAGGAAAAGAAAATAGAAGGAATTTCTGCTCTAAGAGATGAAAGTGATAAAGATGGTATGAGAATTGTTCTTGAAATTAAAAAAGAATCCATTCCTGAAATAATTTTAAATAAACTATATGCTTTAACAACTTTACAAAATTCGTTTGGAATTAATATGGTTGCTTTATCTCAAGGACAACCTAAATTAATGAATTTAAAAGAAATATTACACGAATTCATTACACATAGAAAAGAAATTGTTACACGAAGATGTATTTATGATTATAAAAAATATAATAAAAAAATTATTTTATTAGAAGGTTTAGCTATAGCTTTAGAAAATATTGATTCTATTATTAAATATATTAAATCTGCTTCTAATACAGAAGAAGCTAAAAAAATTTTATTATCCAAAAATTGGAAAATAAAAAATTCTATAAAAAATTTAATTTTATTAAAAAATCAAAATCAACAAAATAAATATAAATTTTCTATAAAACAAACAGAAAAAATATTAAATACTAAATTAAATAAATTAAATAATTTAGAACATAAAAAAATTTTTTATAAATATAAAGAATTTCAAAATAAAATAAATTACTTAAAAGAAATATTAAATAATGAAAAAAAAATGATTGAAGTAATTAAAAAAGAATTAAATTTAATTAAAAAAAATTTTGGAGATACAAGAAAAACTGAAATTAAAGATAAAACTTCAAACATTAAAATAAAAGATATGATTACAGATGAAAATGTTGTAGTTACTTTATCACATTCAGGATATGTAAAATATCAACCTATTAGTGAATATGAAGCTCAAAAAAGAGGAGGAAAAGGAAAATATGCAGCTAAAGTTAAATCAGAAGATTATATTGAAACTTTAATAATAGCAAATACTCACGATACAATATTATGTTTTTCTAGTAAAGGAATCATATATTGGATGAAAGTATATCAATTACCAGAATCTAATCGAAATTCAAGAGGAAAACCTATAGTAAATTTATTACCATTACGTTCTCAAGAAAGAATTACAGCTATTTTACCCTTAAAAAAATATCAAAGTAAAAAAAATATATTTATGGCTACAGCTCTAGGAATAGTAAAAAAAACACCTTTAAATAAATTTCAAAATCCTAGAAATAAAGGTATTATCGCATTAAATTTAAAAAAAAATGACGAATTAATAGGAGTATCATTAACAAATGGAAAAAATAATATTATGTTATTTACATCTCAAGGAAAAGTAGTTCAATTTTCTGAAAAACATGTCAGATCTATGGGAAGAACTGCAACAGGTGTCAAAGGAATTAAAATAAAAAAAAATGATCGCGTAGTTTCTTTAATTATTCCAAAAAAAAATGGAGAAATTTTAGTAATTACACAAAAAGGATATGGAAAAAGAACTAATATTAAAGAATTTCCTATAAAATCTAGATCAACCAAAGGTGTCATTTCTATAAAAATTACAAAAAAAAATAAATTAGTAGTTAAAGCTATTCAAGTTAAAGAAAATAATCAAATTATGATTATTACTAATACTGGAAAATTAGTTCGAATACGAGTTTCAGAAATTAATATTTTAAAAAGAAATACACAAGGTGTAATTTTAATTCGAATGATAAAAAAAGAAAAAGTAGTAGGTTTACAAAAAATTCAAGAAAAATTAATATAATTTCACTTCATTATAAAAAAATTTTATTTATATATTTATTATATATTTACATAAATATTTTTATATAAAATATTTTATAAAGGTAAATTTAAAATGACAGAAAATCTTTATGTTATAAAAAGAAACGGAAAAAAAGAACTTCTTGATTTAGAAAAAATACATAAAATGTTAAATTGGGCTTCAAAAGGACTCGAAAATATTTCTATTTCACAAGTTGAATTGAAATCTAGAATACAATTCTACAATGGAATTACAACTACAAATATTCATGAAACAATTATTAAATCAGCAGCAGATTTAATTTCAAAAGAAAATTCAGATTATCAATATTTTGCAGCTAGATTATCTATTTTTCATTTAAGAAAACAAGCATATGGAAAATTTACACCACCTAAACTATATCATCATGTAAAAAAAATGATAAAAATTAATAAATATGATAAAAATTTATTAAAAAAATATTCAAAACAAGAAATAAATATTTTAGATAGCTTTATTGATCATAATAGAGATATGAATTTTGCATATGCAGCTGTTAAACAAATGGAAAAAAAATATTTAATTCAAAATAGAGTTACAGGAAAAATTTACGAAACTGCTCAATTTTTATATATTTTAATTTCTGCTTATATATTTTCAAACTATCCAAAAAAAAATAGATTAAATTATATTAAAAAATTTTATGATGCAATTTCTACATTTAAAATATCTTTACCTACTCCGATTATGGCAGGAGTTAGAACTCCAAATAAACAATTTAGTTCATGCGTTTTAATTGAATGTGATGATAATTTAAATTCAATTAATGCTACTTCTAATGCAATTATAAAATATGTTTCTAGAAGAGCTGGAATTGGAATTAATGCAGGAAGAATAAGAGCTATTGGAAGTCCTATCAGAAATGGAGAAGCATTTCATACTGGATGTATCCCATTTTATAAACATTTTCAAACTGCAGTTAAATCTTGTTCTCAAGGAGGAGTAAGAGGAGGATCAGCAACATTATTTTATCCAATATGGCATCTGGAAATAGAAAGTCTGCTTGTATTAAAAAATAATAGAGGAATTGAAGAAAATAGAATTAGACATATGGATTATGCAGTACAAATAAATAAATTAATGTATCAAAGAATGATTTTAGATAAGAAAATCACTCTATTTAGTCCATCTGACGTACCAAATTTATATAAATATTTTTTTTCTGATCAAAAAAAATTTGTAAATTTATATAAAAAATATGAAAAAAATACTAATATCAGAAAAAAAAGAATACCTGCAATAGATTTATTTTCTTTAATTTTACAAGAAAGAACATCTACTGGAAGAATATATATTCAAAATGTTGATCATTGTAATTCACATAGTGCATTTAATCCTAAAAAAGCTCCAATTAGACAATCTAATTTATGTTTAGAAATAACATTACCAACAAAACCTATAAATGATATTAACGACGAAAAAGGAGAAATCGCTCTTTGTACATTATCTGCAATCAATTTAGGTACAATAAAATCTTTACAAGAAATATCTAAATTATCAAATTTAATTGTTCGTGCATTAGATGAAATACTTGATTATCAAGAATATGCTATACCATCTGCAAAGAAAAGCGCTCAAAATAGAAGATCTTTAGGAATTGGTGTAATAAATTTTGCCTATTATTTAGCTAAAAATAAAGTAAAATATTCTGATGGAAGCGCAAATTCAATTACACATAAAACATTTGAATATATTCAATATTATCTTTTAAAGGCATCATATAAATTAGCTAAAGAAAAAGGATCATGTAAGTTTTTCAAAGATACTAATTATTCTCAAGGAATTTTACCAATTGATACATATAAAAAAGATTTAGATTTAATTTGCAAAGAACCATTACATCTAAATTGGGAAAAACTTAGAAAAAAAATACTAAAATATGGATTAAGAAATTCTACTTTATCAGCTTTAATGCCTTCAGAAACATCTTCTCAAATTTCTAATGCTACAAATGGAATTGAACCACCAAGAGGTTTTATTAGTGTAAAAGTTTCTAAAGATGGTATATTAAAACAAGTTGTTCCAGAATATAAAAAATTAAAAAAAAATTATGAACTTTTATGGGATATGCCAAATAATACTGGATATTTACATTTATCTGCAATTATGCAAAAATTTGTTGATCAATCTATTTCTACAAACACAAATTATGATCCTAAAAAATTTAAAAATGATCAAATACCTATGAAAAAACTGATATATGATTTATTAATTTCTTATAAATATGGTTTAAAAACGTTATATTATCAAAATACTCAAGATGGATCAAAATTATTTCAAAAAGATTATATAGATTATAATAATTTAAATTGCTCTGGAGGATCATGTTTTATTTAAAATTAAAATAACCTAAATTTTATAGGAATAAAAAATGAAATTTACAATATTTTCAAAAAAAAAAAATAATTCTTTAAAAGAACCAATGTTTTTTGGACAACCAGTAAATATTTCTAGATATGATCAACAAAAATATATAATTTTTGAAAAAATTACTGAAAAACAATTATCTTTTTTTTGGAGACCAGAAGAAATTGATCTATCTCAAGATAGAATTGATTTTCAAAAACTTCCTATACATGAGAAAAATATTTTTTTAAAAAATTTACAATATCAAACATTATTAGATTCTATTCAAGGTAGAAGTCCAAATATAGCTTTTTTACCCATCGTTTCTATACCTGAACTAGAAACATGGATTGAAACATGGTCTTTTTTTGAAACTATTCATTCAAGATCATATACTCACATAATTAGAAATATTAGTCATACTCCATCTAAAATATTTAATGAAATAATTTGTAATAAACATATTATTAATCGCGCTAAAGATATTGCTAAATATTATGATCAATTAATTCAATTAACATATTATTGGAATTTATTTGGAAAAGGAAAATATAAAATTAACAATATTGATAAAAAAATAAATTTAAATATATTAAAAAAAAAACTATATTTATGTTTAATTAGTGTAAATGCTTTAGAAGCTATAAGATTCTATGTAAGTTTTGCTTGTTCATTTGCATTTGCTGAAAGAGAAATGATGGAAGGTAATGCTAAAATAATAAAATTAATTGCTAGAGATGAATCTCTACATTTAATTGGAACTCAGCATATTTTAAATATTCTTCATAAAGAACCTGAAGAAGGAATGCTACAAATAAAAAAAGAATGTCAAAAAAATGCTTATAAAATTTTTAAAAAAGTATCTAAACAAGAAAAAAATTGGGCCAAATATCTGTTTAAAAATGGTTCCATGCTTGGATTAAACCAAGAAATTATATGTCAATATATAGAATATATTACTAACATTAGAATGCAATCTATTGGATTAAACCCTTTTTTTAAAATATATTCTAATCCTATTCCATGGATTAATTCTTGGTTAATTTCTGATAATGTTCAAGTTGCTCCTCAAGAATCAGAAACAACTTCTTATTTAGTGGGACAAATTAATTCAAAAATCTCTAACAAAAATTTTTATAAATTTAAATTATAAATGAAAAAAAATGTTATTAAAATATATAAAAAAAAAATTAAAATTATTTCTAAAAGAAACCAATCTCCTTTATTACAAATCTTAATAGAAAATAATATTAAAATAGATTATCAATGTAAAGATGGATACTGTGGAACTTGTAAAGTAATCTTAATCACAGGTAAAATATGTTATTTAAAAAAAAATCCAATAGCTATGCTTCAAAAAAATGAAATTGTAACATGTTGTTGTATAGTTTTAAGTAATATTACAATTAAATTACATACATTAAAATTCTAAATTATATTTGTTCTGATTGTATTGCAGTTACTACAATAGTATATAAAATATCTTTTATAGAAGCTCCTCTTGAAAGATCATTTACAGGTTTTTTTAAACCTTGTATTACAGGACCAATAGACACTATTGAACAAGATCTTTGAACAGCTTTATATGCAATATTTCCACTATTTAAATCAGGAAAAATAAAAACATTTGCATTTCCTAATAATTTTGATTCAGAACATTTTATATTAGAAATAAGTATATCAGTAGCAGCATCATATTGTATTGGACCTTCTATCAATAAATCAGGACGTTTTTGACGTACTAAAGTAGTAGCAAATTTAACTTTTTCAACCATTGGTCCTGATCCAGAATCATTAGTAGAATATGATAACATTGCTATCTTTGGATCAATTCCAAAATTTTTTGCAGAATCCGCAGATTGTATAGCAATTTCAGATAAATCTAATGCACTAGGATTAGGATTAATAGCACAATCTCCATATACTAATATTTTATCTAAAAATAACATAAAAAATATAGAAGAAATTAAATTTGTATTTTTTTTCATTTTTACTAATTTTAAAGCAGGACGTATCACATCAGCTGTAGTATTTATAATACCTGCTACAACTCCATGATATTTTGAATGTTTTTTTAACAAAAGCATAGATAATAAAATATTATTTTTTTGTAGTATTTTTTTACATTTATGTAAACTAAAATTTTTATTAAATTTATAAAAAATTTTAATATATTTTGAAAAAATATTTTTAGGATTATAAATTTTAATTTCTTTTGATAATTTCAAACCTAAAGAATAAGATTTTTTATAAATTATTTCAGGATTCCCTAATAAAATACATTTACATAAATTTAATTTATGACATAAATATGCAGCTTGAATTATTTTTTTATTTTCTCCTTCTGGTAAAATTATAGATTTTTTAATTTTTTTTGATAATTTTTTTAACTTATATAAAAACTTATAAGATGACATGTTATCTTGTACAACATTTTTTTTTTGAAAAATAGAATATATCTTATTAGATTTAATAGAAAAAAAATTATTATATAATTTATTATCTTTTATTAAACTACTTTTAATAAAATTGATCTTATTTAAATTAAATAATATATTAGAGAAATTTTCCTTAGAAGAAAAAACTGAAATACCAATTTGAATTAATTTATTATATAAATAACTTTTAATATATTGTACTTTTTTATTTTCAATTATTAATATAGAAAAATAAATTCTATGTTTTTTAATAAAAAATAAAATTTTTTCTAAAGAAAAAAAATTTTTTGAAGTAATTATTAATAATGTATTTTCATTAAGGTCATTTAAAAAATTTAAATCATTATTTAAAATAAATATAATAGAATTAATTTTAAAATCATTAACTTTATTTAAAAAAATTTTTTTTGCTTTAAAAAACAACAATAAAGATTCTTTATTTATAGAAAAAGAATTTTTATATATTGAATTAAAAGCTAATATTGGTAAATTATTATATTGAAAAAACTTTTTTGTTATAAAATTTTTTTTATTTAAAATAAATTCATTGTTTTTATTCATTAAATCACTTTTATTTTCTATATTTAATTGACTAAAAGTATTATTAAAAATGACTCCTAAAATTTTTAAATTATTATGTTTTAAAAAAAAATTTTCTAAAATATACATTTTATAATTCAATTCTTGCGATAAACTATTTTCAATAGTTATAACAAATATAATTTCAGAATTTAAAATTCTAGCTATATCTAAATTTAACTGATTGTAAAAATACATAGAAAGATTATTTAAATACGTGAAACCTTCTATTAAAACTAATTTTTTATTTTTTTGAAAATAATATGAATCTAATATTTTTTCTAAATATTTTGTATATATTTTATTTTTAAATAAATTTATTTTTTTTTGAATAAAAATTGGTTTTATGCAATTTATAGATTTATATTGATTTTTTAAATTAAAATAAGTGCTTTGAAAATATTTTGATGAATTTTTTTTACATAATAAAGGAGAATAAAAATTAAAATCTATTTTATTTTGATTTAATATGTTAGATAAAGATAAAATTAAAGAAGTTAAATTTGTATTCGTTCCTATTGGAATTAAAATAATTTTTCTAGCCATATAATCCTTTTTAAATAATTCAAAATAAAATATTTTTAAATATTTTTTTTATTAATTAATTTTTGTGTTTCTTGTGCAATAAATAATTCTTCTTTAGTAGGAATAACTAATATTTTTATTGAATTTTTTGTATTAATAAAATATTTTTTATGAAATTTAGTGTTAGTATTTATATTTTTATCTATATACAATCCTAATAAATTTAACTTAGAAATTACTTTTCTTCTAATTAAAAAAGAATTTTCTCCTATACCTCCAGTAAAAACAACTGCATCTAATCTTCCGTTCATTAAAGTACTATACGCTCCAATATATTTTGCTACTCTATGACAAAAAATTTTTATTGCAAGTTTAGAATTTTTATTATATTGATAATTTTTTTCAGAATAACGACAATCACTACTTTTAGTACTAATTCCTAATAATCCTGATTTATGTGTTAAAATTTTTTCTATAGATTCTATACTTAAACCTAACTTGTTATACATAAAAAAAATTATTGCAGGATCTAAATCTCCACTTCTTGTACCCATCACTAAACCTTCTAATGGAGTTAAACCCATAGAAGTATCTATAGATTTTCCAGATTTAATAGCAGTAACAGAAGATCCATTACCTAAATGGCAGCTAATTATATTTAATAAATTTTTTGATTTATTTAAAACTTTAGAAGTTTTGTTTAAAATATAATTGTGACTAATTCCATGCGCTCCATAACGACGAATTTTATTTTTTTTATAAAATTTATAAGGAATAGCATATAAAAAAGATGATTTAGGAAGAGAAGAATGAAAAGATGTGTCAAAAACAGCTACATTATTTTTCTTTAAATGTGGAAAAAATTTTTTAGAAATTTGAATACCTTTTAAATTTGCAGGATTATGTAATGGAGCAAAAATAGAAAATTTTTTAATTATTTTTAATATTTTATCTGTTATAATTACAGATTTATTTAATTTATCTCCACCATGTACTATTCTATGACCAATACCATAAATTTTATTATAACAATTAAAATATTTATTTTTAATTTTTTTAAAAATAAAATTTAATGCATCTGAATAATTAGTATAATCAGATAAATTTTTTGTATATCTTTTTTTATCTGAATATATAAATACTACAGTATTTTTTAAAAATAAACGTTCTATCATTCCAGAAACATATATTTTTTTAGAATTAGGATCTAAAATAGAAAATTTTAATGATGAACTTCCACAATTTAAAACTAAAATTAATTTTTTTAACATAAATAATACTCAAATTATAAAATATCAAGTTTATAAAAATAAAATATAAAAATTTTAATTAAAGTATTTAAAATATAATTAAAAATATAAAACTTAAATATTATTAAAAATCTTTAATATATTAATGTACAATATGAAATTTCTTTTTTATAGATTTAATTTTTAAATTTATAATTTCACTAATTGGATCATCTGGACATTTATTAATAAAATATGAAAAATCTTTTATTGCTAAAGAATAACATTCTAATTGAGAATAAATTAATCCTCTATCTCGTATTTCATAAGGATCATTTGGGTAAAATTTTAATAAAACATTACTTACTTTTAATGCTAATAAAATTTTATTTTCTTCCATTAAAGCTGATTTTAAAGTATTTAAAATCTTTTTTAAAATATCTTTAGATTTTGATATTTCTAAATATTTTTTATACAATTTTGCTGAAGAACTAATATTACCTTTTAACCATAATTCTAAAATATGATGATTTAAAATATCTCCATTAAAAGGATTAATTAAAATAGTTTTTTTATGTACAAAATCTGCTCTTAAAATAAATTGAGTTGGAAAAACAACCGGACTTAAAGGTATTTTTAATTTATCTGCAAAATGTAATAAAATTACTCCTAAAGAAATCGCAGTTCCTTGATATGTTTTTAAAACTTTATCAATCCATAATACATCTGATACATCATACTTTCCTTCGATTGCTCTAAAATTCCAATTCAAATAAAATAATTCTAATAATTTATTTAATTTATTAACGGAATTTTCTTCATTAGAAAGATAATTTTCAGCTTCTTTTAATTTATTGTCTAAATTAGAAAAAACTTCTTTTGTAGAAAAATTATTTTTAATTTTTTTAAAACATAAAAAAATAGATTCTAAAATAGTAAATTTAGAAAAATTTATATCAGAAAAATAGTTCATATATTAACCAAAGTAAATGTTATTAAATTAATTAAAAATTTAAATTATAAAAAAATTATTAAAATTATTTTATTTAATATAAATTTATATTAATAATATTTTTGACCTGAAGTAACTCTATTTTTTCCACTGTAATCTTTATATGTCTGAATATTAATATAATTATATAATTTAAAAAGTTTTTGAATCATTTTTTTTTGTTTCCAACCATGTTCAATTAATAACCATCCTTTATTAAATAAGTAATCTTGAGAATATTTAATAATTTTAATTATATCAGAAAAACCATTATTTTTTGATATTAATGCAGTAATTGGTTCAAATTTTAAATTATTTTTTAAAAAAAAGAACTCTTTATAACTAATATATGGTGGATTACTTACAATAATATGATATTTAGTATTACATATAGAAGAAAACCAATTACTACAAAAAAAAATTATATTTTTTAAATTAAAATTATTTGCATTATACCTAGCAATATTAATTATTTCAGATGAATAATCAATTCCTGTAACATGACAATTTAATTTAGAATGAGCAATAGCTATAGCAATATTTCCACATCCAGTACCTAAATCTAAAATTTTATAAGGATAATTTTTAATTTTCATTAAAGATTGTTCAACTAAAATTTCACTATCTGGTCTAGGAATTAGAGTTTTATTAGATATAAAAAAATTTAAAGACCAAAATTCTTTTGTCTGAATCAAATATGCTAACGGTTCATTGTAAAAACGACGTATTAATAATTTATTTAACATTTTAATTTCTTTTGAATTTAAATCATAATCTTCATAACATAAAATCCAACTACGTGGTTTATTCAATACATAAGTTAATAAAACGTCTATATCTAAAATTGAATTATTAATATTAGCTAAAACATTTGAAGCAAATTTTTTCCATTTTTTAATTTTCATTCATGTATCTCAGACAATTTAGATAATTTTTTTGCTTGATATTCTTGCATAATCGGATTAATTAAAAAATCTAAATTTCCTTCTAAAATCTTATCTAATTTATATAAAGTTAAATTTATTCTATGATCAGTAATTCTATTTTGAGGAAAATTGTATGTTCTATTTCGATCAGAACGCATACCACTACCTAAAAGATTTTTTTTAATTAACGCAGATTCTTTATTTTTTTTTAAAACTTGTTCAGAATGAATTCTAGCAGATAAAACAGATAAAGCTTTAGCTTTATTTTTATGCTGAGAACGTTCATCTTGACATTCTACAACAGTTCCAGTAGGTATATGTGTAATTCTAATAGCTGAATCTGTTGTATTTACATGTTGTCCACCTGCTCCAGATGATCTAAAAGTATCAATTTTTAAATCTTTAGTTTTAATTTTAATTTCTTGATCTTTTGGTAATTCAGGCATAACAGCAATTATACAAGTAGATGTATGTATTCTTCCTTGAGTTTCAGTTTGAGGAACTCTCTGTACTCTATGTCCACCAGATTCAAATTTTAAAAATCCATATGCTCCATTACCAATAATTTTTATAATAATTTCTTTAAATCCACCATGTTCTCCATTATGTGAATGTATTAAATCTATATTCCAGCCTTTAAGTTCTGCATAACGAACATACATTTTGTATAATTCTCCAGAAAATATAGAAGATTCATCTCCTCCTGTAGCAGAACGAATTTCTATAAAACAATTTAAACTATCTTGAGGATCTGATGATAATAAAGATAAATTAATTTTTTTTTCTAATTGATTTTTTTTTTTTATTAATATTTTTAAATCTTCTTGTGCTAACAAAGAAATTTCTGAATCATGTAATAAATTTTTTGTTTTTTTTATATTAAATTCATTCTTTTTCCATTTTTTAAAAAATAATACTGTATTAGAAATTTTTAAATGTTCTTTAGATAAATTTAAAAAATATTTTTTATCTTGTATAGTTTTTTTATTAGATAAATGACTTTCAATTTCATTTAATCTATTTTCTAAAAATTCTAATTTTTTTAATATAGAATTATTCATAAAAAATTATAAACCTTTTTAAATTCATTAAAATTTTTTAAAACATATTTAAATATTTAATTTAAATTTTATCATATCTTTAATATTTTAAATAAAAATTTATTAAATTAATTTTTTTAAAAAGATATAATTAATATATTATAAATATAATTTTTTAAAAAAATATATCTAGTTTGATTAAAAAATTTAGTTTTATATAACATTTTTTTTAAAATATTAGTTTTATAAAAAAAATATAAAAATTTATATACAATTTTTATATATAAAAATTATTTAAAAACATTTATATTATTTTTAATTTTTTTAAAAAATTTTTAAATTTTAAGTTATTTAAACTAATATAGGATGTATATGTCTAATATAAAATTATTTTCTGGAAATTCTGTTACTGAATTAACATATTCTATAGTTAAATTATTAAATTCAACTTTAGGAAAAGCTACAGTAAGTCGATTTAGTGACGGAGAAATTAATGTTAAAATTAATGAAAATGTCAGAGGAGGAGATATATTTATTATTCAATCAATTTGTGCTCCTTCAAATGATAATTTAATGGAATTAATTATCATGGTAGATGCTTTAAAAAGAGCATCTGCTGGAAGAATTACAGCTGTAATTCCTTATTTTGGTTATGCAAGACAAGATAGAAGAGTGCATTCAAAAAGAGTCCCAATTACAGCAAGAATAATTGCAGATCTGTTATCTAATGTAGGAGTAGATCGAGTATTAACAATCGATTTACATGCAGAACAAATTCAAGGATTTTTTGATATTCCTGTAGATAATATTTTTGGAAATTTAATATTATTAAAAGATATGTTAAAAAAAAAATTTCAAAAACCAATAATAGTATCTCCAGATATTGGAGGTGTAATTCGAGCAAGAGCAGTTGCTAAACTTTTAAATGATACAGATATGGCTATAATTGATAAAAGACGATCTCATGCAAATATCTCTAAAGTAATGAATATTATTGGAGATGTAAAAAATAGAGATTGTATATTAATCGATGATATGATCGATACAGGAGGAACTTTATCAAATGCCGCGTATGCTTTAAAAAATAAAGGAGCTAAGCGTGTTTTTGCATATGCTACTCATCCAATTTTTTCTGGAAAAGCATATATTAACATTAAAAAATCATGTTTAAATGAAATTGTAGTATGTGATACGATCCCATTATCTCAAGATATAAAAAAAATATCTAAAGTAAGAATATTAACTGTATCTAATATGCTTGCTAAAGCAATTCGTAAAATCAGTAATGAAGAATCTATATCAGCTATGTTAAAAAATTAAAAATTTATAATTATTTTCTATAAAATTGAGTAAATTAATAACAAAATAAACTATTTTTTATTTTATTTTTTTACTCATTTTATCAATATAAGCCATTCCAAATGCAGAAATTACAAAAGTTAAATGAATAATCACACATAAAATTATTTTATTATCTAAAACTTTTTCTGCTTCCATAAATAATTTTAATAAATGTACAGAAGAAATAGCTACAATAGAAGAAGACACTTTATTTTTAATAGAATTAACATCCATTTTACCCATCCATTCTAATCTATTTTTATCATCTTCCATATGCATTTTAGATATAAAATTTTCATATCCAGAAAACATTACCATAATTAATAAACCTCCTACTAAAGCAATATCAATTAATGATAGAACTACTAAAACTAATCCTGATTCTGAAATTACTAATATCTCTGGAAGAACATAAAAAACTTCTTGAAAAAATTTTAAAGTTAATAAAATAAAACCTAAAGATAATCCAAAATATACTGGAAACATAAACCATCTAGATGCATAAATCAATTTTTTAATCATGTTTTATTTCTTCATGTTATACTAAAAATTTATTTATAATTAAATATTTATTTTATAAAATCATTAAATTATAAAATTTAGTCAATTTAAAAACTTTAAAATAAATATAAACACTTAATTAAAATTGGAAAAAAATAAGAATGTATTAAAAATAATTTATTATTTATATGTAAAAATTTATTCATAAATAAAATTATAAATAATATTATAAAAATACCTCTCAATAAACCAAATAAAAATCCTAAAATATAATTGTTTAAACCAAGTATTCCACAATCGTAAAAAAAATTTTTTAAAGCATGATACGATAAAGACTCTAAAAATAAAAAAATAAAAATAAAAAAAATAATAAATAAAACTGTTGGAAATAAAAAATTATATATTAAAAAAATTTTTTTTAAAATGAATATATCAAATACATAAAAAATTAAAAAACTTATAAAAAAAATTAATATAGATATTATTTCCCTTAAAAAACCTCTTATTAAACCAAAAATAGTAGATAAAAAAATAACAATGATTATAAACATATCATATAAATTCATATATATTCCAAAAAAAATTGTAATTTTAATTTATTTTAAATAAAAATATATTTTTATAAAAATAATTATTTAAAAAAATTTTATTATAATAAAATTATTTTATATAAATATATTAATACATTTGAAATATATAATATAAAATATTTTATTAATATAAAAAATTATCTAATATAATTTTTTAAAAAATTATTTTTAAAATTTATAAATTTATATTAATTTATTTTTAATAAATGTAATAAATTTAAAAATTTAAAAAAATAAAATATATAAAAT
>NZ_JAIWQV010000005.1 GCF_026122795.1 Buchnera aphidicola (Chaitophorus viminalis)
TATATAAAATTATATTACACAAATAAATAAAACTAAAATATTTTTAATTATTTATGTATTATAATATAATAAATTACTTATCTAATTTTAATTTAAAAAATAATTTAAATACAATATTTAATGTATAATATTTTTATTTCATCATCTATAAAATATATTAATTATATGTTTTTTATAAAATAATTTTTTTAATTAAAGATTTTATATAAAAATTATCTATTAAATTTTAAAAATTTTATTAAAAATATATTCTTGAAAATCTATTTATAAATTTATAATTTATAAAATATTTTTTATAAAATAAAAAAGTAAATTAAATCTTATGTTTTAAAAACTATTTAATTGTTTTTCTTTTTCTTTCGTTAAATTATTAATTTCTTTAATATAAAAATTAGTTAATAACTGAATTTCATTTTGTAATTTCTTTTCTTCATTTTTACTAATATCTTTATTTTTTAATAAATTTTTTACTAAATCATTAGATTCTCTTCGAACTATTCTCACACATACTTTACTTTTTTCAGATTTAACATGTAAAATTTTAATTAATTTATTTCTTCTATCTTCAGTTAATTGTGGTATTGGAACTCGAATTATATTTCCAACAGAAATAGGATTTAATCCTAAATTAGAATTTATAATAGATTTTTCAACTTGTTTATTAACTTTATGATCAAAAGTATTTATTCGTAACGTACGAGAATCTTCTACAACAATATTAGAAATATTACTTAAAATTGTTTTTTTTCCATAATATTCAACATATAAATTTTTCAATAAATCAGGAGATGCTCTATCAGTTCTCAAATTATTTATAGAAGAAACAAAATTTTTAGTACAATTTTTCATTTTTTCTTCAGTTTGATTTTTAAGATTGATTATCATAAATACACTCTATTATTATTTATTTAAATATAATTATTATAAAATTAATTTTTTCATGAATATTATAAATATTTATATTTTTATTAAAAAAATTTATTTTTAATTAATTAAAGTACCTTCATTAATACCTTTTATAATCCTAAATAAAGCATTTAATTTATTAATATTAAAAACTCGAATAGGTAATTTATAATCTCTTGCTAAAGCAAAAGCTGATAAATCCATTACTTTTAGTTCTTTTTCTAATACTTTTTTATAAGTTAATCTAGAATACAAAATAGCATTAACATTTTTTTTTGGATCACATGTATATACTCCATCTACATTCGTACCTTTTAAAACAATATCAGCTTGAATTTCAATAGCTCTTAAACATGCAGCAGAATCTGTTGTAAAAAAAGGATTTCCAATACCAGCAGAAAATATTACAACTGTTTTTTGTGATAATAATTTTATTGCTTTATTCCAATCATAAATTTCACAAATTCCATTTAATGGAATAGAAGACATTAAAACAGTTTTAATATTCATTTGACTAATAAAATTATTTAAAGCTAAACCATTTATAACTGTAGAAAGCATTCCAATATGATCTGCAACAACTCTATTCATTCCACAGTTTTGTAATTTATTTCCTCGAAATAAATTTCCAGCACCTATAACAATTGCTAATTCAACATTCAAATCTATAATTTTTTTAATTTCTTTAGATAAAAAAAGTAAAGATTTAGAATCAATATTAGAATTACTATTTATACTAGTTAATGATTCTCCACTTAATTTTAAAACTACTCGAGGATATTTCAAAAAATGATTCTGTTTAACCATAATAAAACCTATTAAGACAATATTTATTAAAAATTTAAATAAAATTTTTTATTTAATTAATATACAATATTTTAAATTTATAAAATATTTTATAATTTATATAATTTTTTCACCAACTTCAAAACGAATAAAATTTTTTAATAAAATATTATGTTTTAATAAATATTGTTCAACAGTTTTTTTTGGATCTAAAACAAAAGGTTGCTTTGTTAAAGATATTTCACTAAAAAATTTTTTCATTCTTCCAGAAACTATTTTTTTAGATATAAAATTAGATTTTCCTGTTTGCAAAGACATATCTAATTGAATATTTTCTTCTCTAGAAATCACTTCATGTGGAATACTTTCAGGATTTAAATATAAAGGTTTACTAGCAGCAATATGCATTGCAATATACTTAATTATAGAATAATTTATAGAATTAGTTTGTATTAAAACACCTATTCTAGAATGATGTAAATAATTATAAATAAAATTTCCAATTAAAATAGAATATTTTGAAATTTTAACATTTTCACCTAATATAGAAATTAAATTAATTCGATCAGAATCAAATTTCTTTTGTATAACATTTAAATCTTTAATTTTTTTTTCTAAACCATATTTTACAATTTTATTTCCAAAATCAATAAATTTTTTATCTTTAGAAACAAAATCTGTTTCACAGTTTATCTCTAACATCACTCCTATATTTTTTTTAATTTTATTAAATATAGATCCTTGTAAAGTTTTTCTAGATATTTTTCTTAAAGCTTTAGATTTTCCTTGTTTACGTAAATAATCAATAGCTCTCTCAATATCACCTTGAGTATCTAATAAAGCTTTTTTACAATCTAAAATACCAGATCCAGTCATTAATCTTAACTTTTTAATTAAATAAGACGAAATTTTCATAAAACCTTCTTTATATTATTAATTAAATATATCTTTAAATATTACAAAAATTTTATAAATATATTTAAAATAAACTTACGGTATTAGTTTTGTTTAAACACATCATCATATGCAAATTCTTTCTTCTTGATATTATCTTGAATCACAGAAACTACTTGTTCTAAATAAAAATTTACAGATCGAATAGAATCATCATTTCCTGGAATAATAAAATTAACACCATCAGGATTAGAATTTGTATCTACAATAGAAAATACAGGAATATTTAAATGATTCGCTTCTTTTATAGAAATTTTTTCATAATTCGCATCTATAACAAATAAACAATCTGGAATTCCACCCATAGTTTTTATTCCTCCTAAACTATTTTCTAATTTTAATAATTTACGAGTTCTAATTAAAACTTCTTTTTTAGTAAGTTTATCAAAAGTTCCATCTTTAGATTGATTTTCTAAATCTTTTAAATGCTGTATAGATTGTCTGACAGTATTCCAATTAGTTAACATACCACCTAACCAACGATGATTGACATAATACTGTTTACATAAAATAGCAGATTTTTTAATTAAATTTTTAGCAGAATTTTTTGTACCAACAAAAAGAATTTTTCCATTTCTAGAATGAATTCTTTTTAATTCTAACAATGCATTTTGAAACATAGGTAATGTTTTTTCTAAATTAATAATATGTATTTTATTTTGTGAACCAAATATAAAAGGTTTCATTTTAGGATTCCAATAACGTGTTTGATGACCAAAATGAACACCTGCTTTTAACATCTTTTTCATAGAAATTTGTATCATGTATCACCTGTAATATTTATAAGAAATCTTGAATAAAAATTTAAATAAATAAAAAATATTAACTATATTATATATATTTATACTATTTATATATATACCTTAATAAAAATATATATGAAATATTATTTTTATAAAAGAAAAAAATAAATATATTATAATATATGTTTATTAAATACAAAATATAAAAAAATATATTTTTAAAAATATTATAAAATACAGGATTTTATAATGATTATTATCAAAAATAAATTTGATATAAAAAAAATGAAAAAAGCAGGAGAAATAACAGCAAAAGTTCTAAATATGATAAAAAAATATATTGTTCCTGGTATTAGTACAGGAGAACTCGACGATATTTGTAAAGATTATATTTATACTAAAAAGAAAGTTATTTCAGCTTGTTTAGGATATCAAGGATATCCAAGATATACTTGTATTTCTAAAAATACTACAGTATGTCATGGAATTCCAAATTATAAACAAAAGATAAAAAATGGAGATATTATAAATATTGATATTTCTATTATAAAAGATGGTTATTTTGGAGATTCTTCAAAAATGTTTTTTGTAGGTCAATGTTCTAGTCTTGCAAAAAAACTATGTAAAATTACCAAAAAAAGTTTATATGAAGCTATAAAAATTGTAAAACCTAATTTACCTTTAAGAAAAATAGGAAAAACTATTCAAAAAATAGCAGAAAAAAATAATTTTTCTGTAGTACGAGAATATTGTGGACATGGAATTGGAAAAAATTTTCATGAAGAACCTTATGTTTTACATTATGATAATCATGATAATACAATATTACTCAAACAAGGAATGATATTTACAATAGAGCCTATGATTAACGCTGGAAAAAAAGATATATATTGCAAAAAAGATAAATGGACAGTTAAAACTAAAGATAATAGTTTATCTGCTCAATATGAGCATACAATATTAGTCACAAAAAATGGATATAAGGTGCTTACTCTAAGAAAAAATGAAAAAATTGTTTAAAAATTCAATTACATAAAATATATTTTTAAAAATAAATCGAGACAAACGTGAATAATATAAAAAATATAATTAATAATGCATATAAAAATAAACATCATCTAGAAAATATTAAAAACGATAAAAAAATTTTAAATACCGTAAAATCTGTAATAAAAATGATTAATAATGGAAAAATACGTATATCAGAAAAAATTAATAAAAAATGGATTACACATCAATGGATTAAAAAATCCATACTACTATTTTTATATTTAAAAGAAAATAAAGTGTTCAATTCAAATTATACTTCTTATTATGATAAAATTTCATTAAAATATAAAAATTATACAGAACAAAAATTTAAAAAAGATAAAATTCGTATTATACCTTCTGCAATCATAAGATATGGATCTTTTATTGAAAAAAATACAGTTTTAATGCCGTGTTTTGTAAATATTGGAGCTTATATTGGAAGTAAAAGTATGATTGATACTTGGGCAACCATAGGATCTTGCGCACAAATAGGAAAAAATGTTCATATATCTGGAGGAGTAGGTATAGGTGGAGTACTTGAGCCTTTACAAAATAATCCTACAATTATTGAAGACAATTGTTTTATAGGAGCTAGATCTGAAATAGTGGAGGGTGTTATTGTAGAAAAAGGATGTGTAATATCTATGGGAGTATTTATTGGAAAAAGTACTAAAATATATGATCGTACTACCGGAAAAATATATTATGGTAAGGTTCCTAAAAATTCAGTTGTAGTACCAGGAAGCTTACCTTCTAAAGATAATAAATATAGTTTATATAGTGCAATTATAGTTAAAAAAGTAGATTCAAAAACTTTAAATAAAACAGAAATTAATAATTTATTAAGAAGCGAAAAATAATTATTTTTAAATTTATTTCTATTATAAAAAATTTAAAACCGCCCAATATATTATATAAAAAATTCTGGGCGGAATTAATAAAAAATACTATTTTAAGAAATAATCTTAAAAAATTTATAATTTTGTCTAGAAATTTCTAAAATTATAATATTTTTATATATAGATAAAGCTTTTTTAAAAGATTCGATATCATTTACTTCTATATTATTTACTGAAATAATAATATCATTTTTAAGTAATCCAGATCTTTCAGCAAAACTGTTTTCTTTTACATTTTTTATAATAATTCCATTTAAATTAGAATAAATAACATCGTTATTATCACAGCATTCTGAACAATTCTGTGAACATTTTTCATTTTCTTCTTGTGAATTATATGTATCTACTATAGCACCAGCTAATTTATAATGCAGTAATCCTGCATGTCGTCTAGATACAACATGATATTTTAATTTTACTTCTTTATTAATATACTTACCATTTCTAAAAATAGTTAATGAAATTGTATCATCTTCAACAAAATTTTTTAAAATAGAGCGAAAATAAAACATATTATAAAAACTTTGATTATCAATAGAAGTAATAATATCTCCAGGATAAATCTGACTATTTTGAGCAGCAGAATCTTCTTGTACTAAATTAACTAATATTCCTCCATGAACTGAAAGTTTTAATTCATGTATTACAGTTTTATTTATTTGAGTTCCTAAAATACCTAATTCTCCTTGATGATATTCTCCATTTTTTTTAATTTGCTCAATAAATCTTAAAATAGTATTAGTAGGTATAGAAAATCCAATACCAATGTTACCATCATCTTCAGAATTAGATATTATAGAAGTATTTATTCCAATTAATTCACCTTTAGTATTTACTAAAGGACCACCAGAATTACCATGATTAATTGCTGCATCAGTTTGAATAAAATCATCATATAAATTTAATTCATGATTCACTCTTTTTAATCCAGAAACCACTCCAAAACTAACAGAATTTTTTAAATTATAAGGACTACCAATTGAAATAGCATAATCTCCAACATTAACAGTTTTATAATCAGCTATTTTTATAGATTGTAAATTTTTTGCATTACATAATTTAAGTAAAGCTAAATCCATTTTAATACTTTTTCCTACTATAACAGCATGATATAATTTTCCATTAGTTAAATAAACATTTATTGCAGATGATTTACTAATTACATGATAATTAGTAAGAACATAAGAATTTTCAGAATCAATAATAACACCTGAACCTAATTTATTATTTTCTGTATTATTAATAGTATATTTAATATTTTTTTTTAATAATTTATTTTTATCAAGAAAATATTTCTTTGTAGAAATATTTTTATTAATATTAATAAAATTATTTGTTTTATTTTGTGAAAAAGTATCATAATTATGATATTCAATATTATTATAAGAAATTGAAATAATACGTACTATAGAAGGCATAATATCTTTTAACATAGGTGCTAAATTTAAATTTAATTCTGAATTTAAATTACATTTCAAATTAGTATTATTTTCACATAAAGCTAATTTTGAAAAAATAAAAGAACTTAAGAAAAAAAATATTAGTATATTTTTTTTTAAAAAAAATTTTATATTCATATTACTCTTAAAAAAATTAAATGAAATTTAATGATTATAATAATTATAAATGATATATAAATTGATTAAATTAAAATCAAAAGATTATTGAATTTTGAAATTTATATTTTAATAAACATATAAAATTAATTAATTAAAATATTTTTAATATATTAATTAACTTTAAAATTTTTTATATAAAAATACAAATAAATTAATAATTTTATTAATTAACTAAAATATTTAATATATTTTTCATAAATACTATTTAAAATAATTCATATTTATTATTATAATATTTTTTTTTTCATTCTTCTGTTATTATATTTAGTATTTATTGTTAATTAAAAGATTACTAAAAATATTGAATTTATAATTTAAAAAAAAAAAAATATATTATTTATATTTAAATTATTAAAAATTCATAAATATAAAATTATTTTTGTAAAAAATTACAATATTAATTAAAAATATTATAAAATTTTTAGTTAAAATTTTTGTTATAAATTTATAATAAAAATATATTTATAATAAAATAATTTAATCATTAAACAAAATTATTTAAAATATTAGAGAATAAAATTAATATGAAAATATTTTCAGGTGCAGAAATTCTTGTAAAATCATTAATTGATCAAGGAGTAAAGCATATTTTTGGATATCCTGGAGGAGCAGTTTTAGAAATATATGACGCTTTAAAAAATATTAAAAAAATAAAACATATTTTAGTACGACATGAACAAGCTGCTACTCATATGGCAGATGGTTATACACGAGCTACAGGTAATATAGGAGTAGTTTTAGTTACTTCTGGTCCAGGAGCTACTAATGCAATTACAGGAATCGCTACAGCATATATGGATTCTATTCCTATGATTGTTATTTCTGGACAAGTAGATTTAAAACTAATTGGATATGATGCTTTTCAAGAATGCGATATGATAGGTATTTCAAGACCGATAGTAAAACATAGTTTTTTAGTAAAAAAAACAGAAAATATTTCTTATGTTATACAAAAATCTTTTTGGATCGCATCTCATGGTAGACCTGGTCCAGTTGTAATTGATTTACCTAAAAATATTTTATCTTCAGAAAAAAAAGTTCCTTATCGTAATTCAAAAAAAATTTATATAAAATATTATAAATCTGATTTAAAAATTAAAAAAAAAATAATTAAAAAATCTATAAAAAAGATTTTTCAAGCAAAAAGACCAATAGTATATATTGGAGGAGGTGTAATAAATTCTAATTGTACAAAAGAATTAAAATATTTTATAGAAAAACTTAATCTTCCAGTCACTAATTCACTGATGGGATTAGGAGGATTTCCTGGAACACATACTCAAAATTTAGGAATGTTAGGTATGCATGGAACATATGTTGCAAATATGAGTATGCATTATTCTGATATAATTTTAGCATTAGGAGTTAGATTTGATGATAGAACTACAAATAATGTAAAAAAATATTGTCCTTCTGCAAAAATAATACATGTAGATATAGATCCGACATCTATTTCAAAAACTATAAAAGCAAATATTGAAATCATAGGTGATTTAAAACAAGTATTAAAAAAATTTATACAATATTTAAATCAAAAAAAAAATCTCAATTCTAAAAAAAAACTATCATTATGGTGGAAAAAAATATTTTCTTGGAAAAAAAATAATAATTTAGAATATAAAAATAGTAAAAAAAAAATTAAACCACAATATGTTATACAAACAATATTAAAATTAACTAAAGGAAAATTTTATATTACTTCAGATGTAGGACAACATCAAATGTTTACAGCGCTATATTATTTATTTGATAAACCAAGAAGATGGATTAATTCTGGAGGATTAGGAACAATGGGATTTGGTTTTCCAGCAGCTTTAGGAGTAAAAATAGCTCTTCCTAAAAAAAATGTAATTTGCATTACAGGAGATGGAAGTATTCAAATGAATATTCAAGAACTTTCTACTGCTATGCAATATCAAATTCCTATTTTAATATTAAATTTAAATAATAATTCTTTAGGAATGGTAAAACAATGGCAAGACATAATATATAATAGTAGATATTCACATTCATATATGAAATCTTTACCAAATTTTAAAAAACTAGCAGAATCTTATGGACATATTGGTATATCTATTCTTAAACCTAAAGATTTAAAAAAAAACATAAAAAAAGCACTTTATTATCTTTCTCAAAAAAAACTTGTATTTGTAGATATTCAAATAGATCCTACTGAACATGTCTATCCAATGCAAATTAAAGGAGGAGGAATGAATGAAATGAAATTAAAAAAATAGGAAAAAAAAAATGAAACAAACTTTATCTATAATTGCAGAAAATAAATCATTTGTATTATCTAGAATAATAAGTTTATTCTCACAAAGAGGATATCATATTGAAAGTATGACAATGAAACCTATTTCAAATAAGAAATTATTTTCTATAGTAATTTCTACTCAAGGAAATAAACAATTTATAAAACAAATTTCTAAACAATTATATAAATTAATTAATGTTTTAAAAGTAAAAAAAATTTAAAAAATAATATATTAATATAAAAAATTAAAAAAAATCATATAAATATTTATTTAAAAATTAAAAATCTAAAATATCCTATCAATTTATTATTATATAATTTTATTTTTTAAATATTTATATTTATATACAAATAAAATATTTTAAAAAAAATTTTATAAAATCTTTTAATTTTTGGTAAATAAATAAAATGCATATTCCTGTACTACTAAAACAATCTATTAAATCTTTAAAAATAATTGAAAATGGTGTTTACATTGATGCAACATTTGGATCTGGAGCTCATACTAAAGCTATTTTAAATAAACTCAATTTTCATGGAAAATTATATGCTCTTGATAAAGATCCAAACTCTATCAATATCGCAAAAAAAATTCAAGATCATAGATTTACTTTTATTTCAGATTCTTTTTCAAATATAAAAAAATATTGTAAAAAACTCAATATTATAAAAAAAGTTAATGGAATTCTATTAGATCTAGGAATTTCATCTATACAATTAGATGATCCAAATCGAGGATTTTCTTTTAAAAAAGATGGACCTTTAGATATGAGAATAAATCAAAAAAATGGTCTATCTGCTGCTCAATTATTAATGCAATCTAAAAAAGAAAAAATACAAAAAATATTAAAAAAATATGGAGAAGAAAGATTTTCTAAAAAAATTGCATATAATATTGATAAACAAAATAAAATTAAACCAATATTAAAAACATCTGAACTATATAATTTAATCTTAAAATCTACTCCATATCAAAAAAAAAACCCTGCTAGAAGAAGTTTTCAAGCTATTAGAATTTATCTAAACAACGAACTAAAAGAATTAAAAAATGTTTTATCTTGTATAACAAAAATTTTATCAATAGGAGGTATATTATCTGTAATTAGTTTTCATTCATTAGAAGATAAAATCATAAAAAAATTTCTATTTCAAAACAGTCAAAAAATTCCTAATATACCAAAAAATATTCCTTTAACATATCAAGAATTAAAAAAAATGAATAAAAATAAAAGAAAATTTAAAATTTTTAAAAAAATTTTTCCTACAAAAAAAGAAATTTTAAAAAATTCAAGATGTAGAAGTGCTATTTTAAGAAGTGCGAAATTAATTCATAATTCCTAGAAATACTTTTATAAAATTTTTTTAATAAAATAAATACTCAATATAATCTACAATATAAAATATTTAAATTAAAATATAAAAATTATAATATATTAAAAATATCATATTAATATAATTAATATTTTAAAAATATAAAAAAAATAAAACGATTTAAATAAATAAAAAATCTATTACGAGTTAAAAATGATAAAATCAAAAAATAAAAAATTGATTGTAGGTCTAGAAATTGGAACTACAAAAGTCACTGTTTTAGTAGGAGAAAAAATAAATAATAAAGAAATAAAAGTTATTGGAGTAGGAAATTGTCCTTCTAAAGGTATTGATAAAGGAAATATTCAAGATTTAGAATCAATGGTAAAGTGTATTAAAAAATCAATTTATCAAGCAGAAAAAATGTCTGATCAGAAAATTTATTCTGTAAATTTATCTTTTTCTAATAAATATATTCAATATAAAAATGAAATTGGAATGGTTTCAATTAATACAGGAGAAGTCACAAAAGAAGATATAAAAAATGTAATTAATACAGCTAAATCTGTTAGAATGAATGATAAATATCATATTTTGCATGTAATTCCTCAAGAATATATTATTGATGAACAAAAAGGAATTAAAAATCCTTTAGGTTTATCTGGAATTCGCATGCAAGCAAAAGTTCATTTAATAACTTCTTATTATAACATAGAAAAAAATATTGTTAAAGCTGTTAAAAAATGTAATCTTGAAGTAAATAAAATAATATTTTCAGGATTAGCATCTAGTCAAGCCATTTTAACTGAAGAAGAAAAAAAATTAGGTGTATGTATACTAGATATCGGTGGAGGAACTATAGATCTTTTAATTTATATAGATGGATCTCTCCAACATAGTCAAGTTATTCCATATGCAGGAAATATTATTACAAAAGATATTTCTTACGCTTTTTCAATATCTATGTCTGATGCAGAATATTTAAAAATAAAATATGGATGTGCTTCAAGTTTTCTTCAAGAAAATTTACAAAAAATTGAAATTAAAAGATCTAAAGATCATAAATCACAAACTTTTAATCAAGAAAAACTAATTGAAGTAATTGAATTACGATGTCTAGAATTATTAGAAATAATTAATACAACAATTTTAAAACTACAAAAAAAATTCAAAAAACATAACTCTAAATATAATTTTAATGCTGGAATTATAATTACAGGTGGAGTATCTAAAACTAAATTCTTTCTTGATTGTGCAGAAAGAGTTTTTCAAATGAAAGTTAGAATTGGTCGTATAAAAAATATTAATGGATTAGAAAATAACATTAATCAACCTGAATATTCTACAGTAATTGGATTATTAAACTTTCAAAATCAAAAATATTCTTTAGAAAATAATTTTTCATATAATACTAAAAAACAAAATTGGCTATCTCAAATAAAAAATTTTTTTAAATTTTAATAATTTTAATAATCTTAATGTAACATTTATATACTTAATAAAAATTTCAATAGGAAAAATTAATATGTTTGAACAAGTAGAAGCAAGTAATGATGCTGTGATTAAAGTTATTGGAGTAGGTGGTGGAGGAGGAAATGCTGTAGAATATATGGTTAAAGAAAACATTGAAGGAGTAGAATTTTTTGCTATTAATACTGATGCTCAAGCTTTAAGAAAAATAGAAGTTAATCAAATTATACAAATTGGAGTAAATGTTACAAAAGGTCTAGGAGCAGGAGCAAATCCTGAAATTGGAAAAACTGCAGCAGAAGAAGATAAAGAAGTTTTAAAAAAAGCTCTAGAAGGAGCTGATATGATATTTATAGCAGCAGGAATGGGAGGAGGTACTGGAACAGGAGCTGCACCAGTAATTGCAGAAGTTGCAAAATCATTAGGAATATTAACAGTAGCAGTCGTAACTAAACCATTTCATTTTGAAGGAAAGAAAAGAACATTATGCGCTGATCAAGGAATTCTAGAACTATCTAAATATGTTGATTCATTAATTATCATTCCAAATGACAAATTATTAAAAGTTTTAAATAGAGGAATTTCTTTATTAGATGCATTTAGTGCAGCTAATAACGTTTTAAAAGGAGCTGTTCAGGGTATAGCAGAATTAATTACTAGACCTGGTTTAATGAATGTTGATTTTGCAGATGTTCGTACAGTTATGTCTGAAATGGGTTATTCTATGATGGGAACAGGAATTTCTTCTGGAGAAAATAGATCAGAAGAAGCTGCAGAAATTGCAATTTCTAGTCCTCTTTTAGAAGATGTTGATTTATCAGGAGCAAAAGGTGTATTAGTAAACATTACAGCAGGAATGAACTTAAGATTAGATGAATTTGAAATAGTTGGAAATACAATACGTGCATTTTCTTCTGATAATGCCACAGTAGTGATTGGTACTTCGTTAGATCCAGATATGAATGATGAATTAAGAGTAACAGTTGTTGCTACAGGAATAGGTTTAGAAAAACAATTGGAAACCGTTAAACAAAATAATCATACATCTACAGATAAAATAAATAATTATCGATATAAAAAATTAAATCCAATAAATTTTTCTTATAAAAATAAAAAAAAAAATAAAGAAAAAAACATTAACAATATGATTAATACAAAAAATTCATATTTAGATATTCCAACTTTTTTAAGAAAAAAATAATTATTTTAAATAAATATATTATAAAAAATTTTATTAAAAATTTTTAAATCATGACTGATATTATAAATATACATTTAATAAAATTATTCTATATATATAGAAAAATATATTATTTAAATATTTATTTCTTTTTAAAAAATTAAAAACTTAAAAAATATACTTATCTAAAAAGAAATTTAATTAATGAAAAAATCTAAAAATACATTTAAACTAACGAAATCTGCTATTTTAAAAATTAAAAGTTTAATTAAAAATAACTATAATAAAAATATAAAATTTAGAATATATATAACTGGAGGTGGATGTAGTGGATTCCAATATGGATTCAAATTTGAAAAAAAAAATAATAAAACAGATTTTATTATTTGTCAATCAAATATTTTTATTATTATTGATCCAATTAGTTTACAATATTTAATGGGAAGTAAAGTAGATTATATCGAAAATTTAAATGGATCAAAATTTATTATAAAAAATCCGAATTCTAAATCTACTTGTAGCTGCGGAGCATCTTTTAATATATAAAATAAAAAAATTTATTATAATTATAATATATTAAAAATAAATATAATTTTTTTTAAAGAAAAACAAAATTAAATTTTTATAACATTTACAAAAATTAATATTAAAAATTTTTCAAAATATTTATTACAATAAAAATATCTATAAATATTAATATTTATTTAAAAATATTATAAAATATTAAAAAATTATTTTTAAAATATTTAAAAAAAAAATTAATTTAAAATATATAAAAATATTTGTATTATAAATATATATTTGTAAACAAATAATTAAAAAATTTTGTACAAAAATGATTTAAAAATTATATAAATATGAAAAAATTTTTAAAAATTGATTAAATTTTATAAATTAAATTTTTTTTATATTTAATATATTTTTATATATTTACTAAAAATTTTTAAATATATTAAATTTTTTAATATAATCATTAAAAAATTTAAAATCAAAAATTACTTTATAATTTTTTTATAAAAAATTTATAAAATATTTAAAAATATATTTATTTTTAAAAATTATTAATGATATTTTTTTTTTAAAATATATATAATTATTTTAAAAATTTGATGTTATGTAAACAGTTTAAACACATAACATCAAAAAAAAAAAGAGTTATCAAATTATGTTATATTTAACAAATCAGTAACCGTTCCTTCAAAAATTTTTGATGCAGAATTTATAGATTCATATAAAGTAGGATGAGCATGCATAGTTAAAGAAATATCAGAAACATCACAACCCATTTCTATAGCTAATGTAATCTCTCCTAATAATTCTCCTGCGTTTCTTCCGATAATAGATCCTCCAATAATTTGTCTAGTATTTTTATTAAATATTAATTTAGTTTTTCCCATAGATGAATTTGATGCATGAGCTCTACCAGAAATATTCCATGGAAATACAGATACAGAATATTGTATATTTTTATTTTCTGCTTCTTTTTCAGTTATTCCTACCCATGCTATTTCTGGATCTGTATAACAAACATTAGGTATAATTTTTGTATCAAAAAAATGATTTTTTCCAGAAATTACTTCAGCAGCAATATGTCCTTCATAAATACCTTTATGAGCTAACATAGGATGACCAGAAACATCTCCTATAGCAAATATATTAGAAACGTTTGTTCTACATTGTTGATCTGTAATAATATATTTATGTTCATTTAACTGTACTTCTGTATTATTTAATTTTAAAGAATCTGTATTTGGAAATCTTCCTATAGAGACAAGAATTATATCATAATTAATTTTTTTAATAGTATTTTCTGTTTTAATTGTTACTAAAATACTATCCTTTAAAAAATTAATATTTTGTATAGAAGATTTTAACATGATGTTAAATCTGTCTTGCACAGTTTTAATAAAAAAATTAGTAATATCTACATCTACAGATGGTAATATTGAATTAGAATTTTCTATAACATCAACTATAGAACCTAAAGAACTATATACTGTTGCCATTTCTAAACCGATAATTCCTCCTCCAACAATTAACATACGATCTGGAATAAAAGGAATTTTTAAAGCTTCTGTAGAATACCAAACTCTTTTATCTGAAGATTTAATATTCGGTAATTTTATTGATCTTGAACCTGAAGCAATAATTATATTTTTAAAATTTATAAAACAATTAGTATTTAAACCATTATTTACAATAATTCTATTTTCATTAATAAAAGATACTTCTCCAGTAATTATTTTTACATTTCTTTGACGAGCTAAGATATCTAATCCAAAATTCATATTTTTAATAATATTTTTTTTCCAAATATTTAATTTTTTTAAATCAAATTTTGGAGTATTAAAAATAATATTTAAACTCATAAATTCTTTATATTCTTGTAAAAATTTTGCAAAATGTAATAAAGTTTTTGAAGGAATACATCCTTCATTTAAACAAACTCCACCTAAAACCTTATTTTTTTCTATTAAAATAGTTTTAATTCCTAAATCAGAAGCTCTAAAAGCAGCCGAATAACCTGCTGGGCCTCCTCCTATAACAACTAAATTAGTATTAATTTCTTTATTCATATTTTCAAAATCCGAAAGTTATATAATTAAATTTTTATTAAATTTAATTTAAAAATTAAAACAAAATTTTATAAAAATTAGATAAATTTGTATTTAAATACTGCATAAAAATAGCACCATCTACTCCATTAATTACTCTATGATCATAAGATAAAGATAAAGGTAATAATAAACGTGGAACAAAAATTTTTTTATTCCATATTGGTTCTATCTTAGCTCTAGAAACACCTAAGATTGCAACTTCAGGACAATTAATTATAGGTGTAAATTCTTCAATTTCAAAACCTCCTAAATTAGAAATAGTAAAACTTCCATTACTCATTTCATCTATTGTTAATTTATTATTTCTAGATTTTTGTGATAAATATATTAATTCTTGAGTAATATCTTTAATATTTTTTTTATCTACATTTTTAATCACAGGAACTAAAATTCCATCTTTAGTATTTACTGCAATACCTATATTAATATTTTTATTAATTATTAATCTATCTTTTTTTTTATGTAAAAAACTATTAAATTTATTAAATTGTAATAAATTTATCGCAACTGCTTTAATGATAAATGTTAATAATGTAAATTTGATATTTTGATCTCTCAAATTTTTATTAATTTTTGTTCTAAATTTTTCTAATTTAGTTATATCTACTTTATTAAACTGAGTAACATGAGGTACTTCTGTCCAATTTCTAGAAAAACATTTATTTGAAAACTTTTGTATTTGACTTAAAAATAAATATTTTTTTTTGATTTTAGAATTATCATTTACTTTCTTTTTAGAAATGCAAGAATCTTTTTCTAATAATTTTTTTTTAAAAACATTGTCTGTTAAAGATAAATATTTTTCTACATCCTCTTTTAAAATTCTATTTTTTCTTCCTGTTCCAGAAATTTTTGTAAGAGATATATTAAGTTTTCTACACAATCTTTTTATGGCAGGAGAAGAACGTACTAAAACAGACGTATCATTTTTTTTTTTTATATCTTGAAATACTTTCTGTTTTTTAAATTCAGAATTTTTAAAATTTTTTTTTAAATTATTTTTTGTTTTTTTTGATTTTTTTAAAGTAGCTATAGAAGTATTTAAATTTACTATATCTCCTTTTTTTAAATGAACTTTTTTTATAACACCATTTTTAGGACATGGAATTTCAATTGATGCTTTTTGACCTTCTACAACAATTAAAGTTTGATCTTTTTTAACAATATCATTAATTTGAATTAACACTTCTATAACTTCAGCTTGATCTATACCAATATCAGGCATTTTAATTTGAATACTCACTTTAAAATTTACTCCTTATACTAAACGCGGATTTATTTTATCTATATTAATATTAAATTTTTTTATAGCATCTAAAAATAATTGGATATTTATTTGTCCGCATTTATATAAATCTCCTAAAGTAGCTACTACAATATAATATTCATCTATTTCAAAATGCTTACGAAGATTTTTTCTACTATCAGAACGTCCATATCCATCAGTTCCTAAAACTCTATATAATTGAGAAGGAATATATTTTCTTACTTGTTCAGCATATAATTTCATATAATCTGTAGAAGCAATCGTAAGATAATTGTTTAAAATAGAACTAATATATGGAATTCTAGGTTTAGATAATGGATTTAACATATTCCAACGATCACAATCTTGTCCATCTCTAGCTAATTCTGTAAAAGATGTAACGCTATAAATATCTGATCCAATATCATAATTATTGAATAAAATTTTAGCCGCTTTTCTCACAATATTTAATATTGATCCTGAACCTAATAATTGTACAAAATTTTTTCTTCCAGGATAAGTTTCCAACTTATATATTCCTTTACATATTCCATCTTCTATACCATCAATTAATCCAGGCATTAAATAATTTTCATTTGTTGTAGTAATGTAATAATAAATATTTTCTTGTTTTGGTCCATACATTCTGTTTAATCCATTTTGAATAATAATAGCTAATTCATAAGCATATGCAGGATCATAGGAAATACAATTAGGAATAGTTGAAGAATGAATATGACTATGACCATCTTCATGTTGTAAACCTTCTCCATTTAAAGTAGTACGTCCAGATGTACCACCTATTAAAAAACCTCTAGCTTGTTGATCACCTGCAGCCCAATATAAATCTCCAACTCTTTGAAAACCAAACATTGAATAATAGATATAAAACGGTATCATAGGAAAATTATTAGTACTATAAGAAGTAGCAGCAGCTAACCAAGAAGCAGAAGCTCCTAATTCATTAATTCCTTCTTGTAAAATTTGTCCATTTTTTTCTTCTTTATAATAAGATAATAATTCTTTATCTTGAGGAATATAATTTTGACCATGAAAGTTATAAATTCCAACTTTTCTAAATAAACCTTCCATACCAAATGTACGAGCTTCATCAGCAATAATAGGAACAATTCTATCTTTTATATTTAAATTATTTAATAATATATATAACACTCGAACAAACGCAATAGTTGTAGAAATTTTTTTTGTTTGTGGTAAAAATAAAGATTGAAAATCAATTATTTTAGGAATTAATATACATTCTGTAAAATTTTTTCGTCTTGTAGGAACATATCCTTTAAGTTTTTGTCTTTGATTATGAAGATATTTATATTCATTTGAAGATTTTGAAAAAGTAATATACGGTAATTCTTTTAATTCTTTATCTGAAAATTGAAGTTTAAAGTTATTTCTAATATTTTTAATATCTTCAAAACTAATTTTCTTAACTTGATGAGCAATATTTGCGCTAGAAATATTATTTCCTAAACCATAACCTTTTATAGTATGAAAAAATATTACTACAGGTTTATTTTTTACTTTCTGAGCTTTTTTAAGAGCAGAATAGACTTTTTTAAAATCATGACCACCTCTATTTAAATTCCATATTTCTTCATCAGTCATGTTTTCTACTAATTTCATAGTTTCCGGATATTTACCAAAAAAATTTTTTCTAATATATGCTCCATTTTTAGATGTAAAATTTTGATAATCTCCATCTAAAGTTTCATTCATTAATTGAATTAATTTACCACTTTTATCGTCTTTTAATAATTTATCCCATTTACTACCCCAAATTACTTTAATTATTTTCCAACCTGCTCCATAAAAAAAACCTTCCAACTCGTTAATAATTTTACCATTCCCAATAACTGGACCATCTAATCTTTGCAAATTACAATTAATAATAAATATTAAATTATCTAAATTTTCACGAGAAGCAATATGAATAGCACCTTTAGATTCAGGTTCATCCATTTCTCCATCTCCTAAAAAAGCATATACTTTACGTTTATTTAATTTAATTAAATTTCTATTATTTAAATATTTTAAAAATTTTGCTTGATAAATAGCACAAATTGGTCCTAAACCCATAGATACTGTTGGAAATTGCCAAAAATCAGACATTAATTTAGGATGAGGATATGAAGATAAACCATTTCCTCCTGTTTCTTGTCTAAAATTATTTAATTGATTTACAGAAATTCTTCCTTCTAAAAAAGCTCTAGAATAAATTCCTGGAGAAATATGTCCTTGAAAATAAATTAAATCTCCCAAGAAAAACTTATTATCTGCACGAAAAAAATGATTAAAACATACTTCATAAATTACAGCAGATGATTGAAAAGAAGCTAAATGACCACCTAGTTCTAAATCTTTTTTTGAAGCTCTTAAAACCATAACTATTGCATTCCAGCGTACAGCATTGCAAATTTTTTTTTCTAATTTTAAATTTCCAGGATAGTTTTTTTCATTTTCAACAGAAATAGTATTAATATAATCACTAATAATTTTTTTTTTAACACATGAATTAAAAATTTTTTTATATTTTTTTAATATTGAGTTAATCAAAAAAATTCCTCTACTATTTCCATCTTCTTTTATTACAGATTCCATAGAATCTATCCAATCTTGAGTTTCTATGGGATCTATATCAATATCTTTATAATTATTTTGAAACATAAAAAAGTAAATACTCCTATTTCATTCAAAAAAAAAAAAAAAAAAATAAAAAGTTAAAATTTATTTTTTGTAATAAAATAAATGATATTAGATAATATGATATTTATTTTAAATTTTTTATATAAAAGAAAATAATTACATGATTTACATATACTAACTTTAATTAAAATCTTAAAATAACTTATCAAAATAAAAAATTTTTATATAAATATAAAAAAAAATTGTGATAAATAAATATTTATAAAAAATAATTATAAAAATAAAAAAAAAAAAATAATTTAAATTTATATGATAAATGCTATTTATAAGAATAATATTTTTTTATAATTTTCAATTTTTGTTTATATAATTTTTTAAATAACATAATTTTTTAAATATAAATAAATTATTATTAAATAATCAAACTATTTATTTTTTTAAATTATAATCAAAAATAAATTTTTGTTTATAAAATTAAATTTTAATATGTTTATAATATATAATAAATTTAAGAAATTTATAAAAAATTTTAAAAATAAAATGTTATTTTAAAATACCATGACAATGTTTATATTTCTTTCCTGATTTACAATAACATAAATCATTTCTTAATATATTTTTGTTGAGATTATATTCATTACAATAATCTTCAATATTTTTATTTTTTAAAAAATATTTTCTTGTTTTTTTAAGATATTTATTATCAATAGAAAACTTATAATGTACTTCTTGATTACCATATGGATCAAATTGAGATAAATTAATTTGACTTAATTCTAAAATTACTTCATATTTTAATGACTCTAACATATTTGAAAAAATAATAAAAGATTCACGTTTATATTCTAATTTAGGGTCTTTTTGAGCATATCCTCTTAAATGAATACCTTGTCTTAAATATTCCATATCAGATAGATGTTCTTGCCAAAATAAATCTAATTTTTTTAACATAATTGATTTTTCTATATTTCTCATATTTTTAGAACCAATTAAATTTTCTTTAATAAAATAATTTATTTTAAATTTTTTTAATATTAGATTTAAAATTTTATTTTTATAATCTTCACAATTTTTTTTTAAATAATCTGGAAAAACAATTTTTATATGAAATTTTTCTAATAAAATTTTTTCTAATAAAATTAAATTATCTGAATTAGATTTAAAATCATTTAAATATAAATATTTTTCAATAACTAATAAAAATACATCTTTAGAGATATCTTTTATAGTTAAAAAAATATTATCTTTTTTCAGTAAAATATTTCTTTGTTTATATATAACTTTTCTTTGTTCATTAATTACATTATCATACTCTAAAAGTTGTTTTCTTACATCAAAATTTCTATTTTCAACTTTTTTTTGTGCATTTAAAATTGCTCTATTTACCCATATACTTTCAATAGATTCTCCATATTTCATTCCAATTGTTTTCATAAGATTTATAATTTTAGAAGAAGAAAATATTCTTATTAACGAATCTTCCATAGAAATATAAAATCTAGAAGATCCAACATCTCCTTGACGTCCAGAACGACCTTTTAGCTGATTATCGATTCTTCTAGATTCATGTCTTTCAGTTCCAATTACATGTAAACCACCTGTAGATAAAACTAATTTATGATTTTTTATCCAATCTTTTTTTCTTTTATTAAAATTTTTATTTTCAATATTTTTATTAGTTTGATTTAAATTTTTATTTTCAAAATATCCTCCTAAAATAATATCTGTACCTCTACCAGCCATATTAGTTGCAATAGTCACTGCACCTATTTTTCCAGCTTGAGAAATAATATCAGCTTCTTTTTTATGATATTTTGCATTTAAAACATTATGTTTAATACCTAACATACTTAATTTTTTTGAAATTAATTCAGATTTTTCTATAGAAACTGTTCCAACTAATACCGGTTGTTTAGCCAAATAACATTTTTGAATATCTTTTATAATTGATTCAATTTTTTCTTTTTCTGTCATATACACTAAATCTGAAAAATCTTTTCTAATCATTGGACAATTAGTTGGAATAACTACAGTATCTAAATTATAAATAGTTCGAAATTCAAAAGATTCAGTATATGCAGTTCCAGTCATACCAGATAATTTTTTATATAATCTAAAATAATTCTGAAAAGTAATTGAAGCTAAAGTTTTATTTTCATTTTTTACCATAACATTTTCTTTAGCTTCTATAGCTTGATGTAAACCATCTGACCAACGCCTACCTTTCATAATTCTTCCTGTATGTTCGTCTACTATGACAATATTTTGACCTTGAACTAAATAATCTATATCTCTAATAAATAATTTATGAGCCTTTAAAGAAGATATAACATGATGCAATAATTTTATATTTGTAGACGAATATAATGATTCATTTATATTCATAATTTTTTTTTGTACTAATATTTTTTCTACTTTAATTAAACCTCTTTCAGTTAAATAAACTTGTTTTAATTTTTCGTCTAAAAAAAAATCTCCAATACCTGTAAATTCTTCTGTATCATCTTTTTCTTGTTGTATTAAATTAGAAATTATTTTATTAATTTTAATGTATAATTTAGAAGAATTTTCTTCTTCTCCCGAAATAATTAAAGGAGTTCGAGCTTCATCGATTAAAATTGAATCAACTTCATCAATCAATGCATAATTTAGTTTTCTTTGTACTTGATTTTTTTTTGAAATAACCATATTATCTCTTAAATAATCAAAACCAAATTCATTATTTGTACCATAAGTTATATCTGCTAAATAAGCTTTTTTTTTTTTAGAAAAAGATAGTTCAGGTAAATTTAATCCAACTTTTAAACCTAAAAATTTAAATAAAATTTTATTTCGATCTGAATCTCTTTTTGCTAAATAATCATTCATAGTAATAATATGTACTCCTTTTCCAGTAAGAGCATTTAAATATGCAGGTAAAGTTGATGTTAAAGTTTTTCCTTCCCCTGTTTGCATTTCAGCTATGCATAAATTATTTAAAACAATTCCTCCTAGAATTTGTACATCAAAATGACGCATTCCAAATACTCTAACACTTGCTTCTCTTACTGTAGCATAAGATTCAATTAATAAATCTTCTAGAGTTTCTTTATTTTTTAAACGTTTTTTAAAAATAGATGTATTTTTTTTTAATCTTTTATCTGTAAAATTTTTATACACTGGTTCTAATTCATTAATTTTTTGCACAATAATATTTAATTTATCTAATATTCTTTCATTTCTACTACTAAAAAATCTTTTAAAAAAATTTAAAAACATATTTTTTCTCTTAAATTAAAATTTAAATAATATTATTTAAAATATAAAATTATATTTATGTAAAATTGTTAAAATATTTAATATCTTTTATTTAATATATAAATTTTTATTTTTTATAAACATCAAAATAAAAATTTATACATTAATAATGTTTTATAAAAAATTTTTATTTAATTAAATATTTTTTAACTAAAAATTTTTTTAAAAACTGAAAATATATTCTTAAAATAAACTAAAAAAATAATTCATATTTTGATTAAATATATTAAAACGTATAGGATAACTTACAGATAACAAATATAAACCTTGAGCTAATACTGTTGGACCAGAAGAATTTCTATCTCTAATATTCAACAAATGTAATAACCATGATTTATTTTTTTTACCTCGACCTATTTCAATTAAAGCTCCAACAATATTCCTTACCATACGATATAAAAAAGAATTTGCAGTAATATCAATTACTATAAAATATTTTCTTTTTCTATATATATTAATATTCATAATTTTTCTACAAGAACTATAAGATTGACATCGAGAAGCTCTAAAAGAAGAAAAATCATGTTCTCCCAATAAAATCTGACTAGATTGATACATTTTTTTCACATCTAAATCAAAAAAAATATTATTAACTCTATTTTTTAGCATAGATGATCTAATAGTATTATTATATATAATATAACGATAACTTCTTGAAATAGCAGAATAACGTGCATGAAAATCATCTAAAACTTTTTGAACCCATATTACTGAAATATCTTTAGGTAAAAAACTATTAACACCTTGTATCCAAGATTTTTTTTTTCTTTTTGAAATTGTTTTAAAACTAATAACTTGATTATATGCATGTACTCCAGAATCAGTTCTTCCGGCGCAAAAAATTTTAACTTTATGATTGGCTATTTTAGATATAGCATTTTCTAATATATTTTTAATTGAAAAAATTTTTATTTGACTTTCCCATCCATAATAATTACTTCCATCATATTCTATTCCACAAGCTAAATTAAACATATTATTAATACCTTATAAAAAACAAATTTAATTTTTAATTTAAAAATTTTTTAACATAAAAAATTTAAAAAAAAATAGTAAAATTTTTTTTAAATATTAATTAAAAATTTTTAGTTTTTTAAAAATAAAATATTTCATTTCATATTATATATATCTCATGTATATTATAAAATCTGTAAATAATGTTATATTTTTAATTTTTAAAATTATCATTAAGGATTATATTATGCATAAAAAAAAAAAAAGTAAAAAATCTTCTTTAAGTATTCTTTCAATCGCAGGAGTTACTTCATATAAAAGTAAAAAAAATGAAAAATATATGAATTCTAAACAAATTAATCATTTTAAAATTATTCTCGAAACATGGAAACAACAACTTAATACAAATAAAAAAGATGTATATGATATTTCTAAAAAATCTTCTAATTTTCCAGATCCAATTGATAGAGCTGTACAAGAAGAAGAATTTAATTTAGAACTAAGAAATAGAGATAGAGAAAATAAATTAATTAAAAAAATAAATAAAACTTTAAAAAAAATACAATCAAAAAAATTTGGTTATTGTTCTTCTTGTGGAGTAGAAATAGGAATTAAAAGATTAGAAGCTAGACCTACTGCTAACTTATGTATTGACTGTAAAACATTAGAAGAAATACGAGATAAACAAATTCTAGGATAACATTAAAAAAGATAGTGAAAAAGATATCATCTTGTTTCACTATCACAATTATAATTTTTTAAATAAAAATTTAATTATTTAACCAAAAAATATAAAAATTACTCATACAAATAAATGTATAATTCAATAAAAATAAATTACTATAAATAAAACAATATGAGAATTATTCCTAAAAAAAAACATAATATATCTATAAATAAAATTAGCAAAAACGCAATTAAAATTTTATTTAGATTACATAAATCAGGTTATCAAGCTTACCTTGTAGGAGGTAGTGTAAGAGATCTTATTATAGGAAATCAACCAAAAGATTTTGATTTAGTTACTAATGCTACTCCATTAAAACTAAAAAAATTATTTAAAAATTGTCGATTAATTGGAAAAAGATTTCAAATTGCGCATATTATATTTAAAAAAGAAACAATAGAAGTTTCTACTTTTAGAGGTCATCATCATAATAAAAATCATATCAAAACTTATAAAAAAAAAGATAGATTCGGAATTTTACTATATGATAATATATTTGGTCAAATAGAAGAAGATGTTGAAAGAAGAGATTTAACTATTAATGCATTATATTTTAATATAATAGATTTCAGCATTCGAGATTATATAGGAGGAATGAAAGATATAAAAAAAAAAATAATTCGATTAATTGGAAATCCTCAAGTTAGATATAGAGAAGATCCAGTAAGAATACTTAGAGTAATTAGATTTTCTACTCAATTAAATATGAAAATAGAAAAAAAAACTTCTCAAGCAATTCCTAAATTATCTAAATTAATATCACATGTACCATCAGCCAGATTATTTAATGAATTAAACAAACTTTTACAAATGGGGTTTGGATATCAAGCTTATAAAAAACTTAAAAAGTTTGCTTTATTAAAAATAATTTGTCCTTTTCCTTTTCTCTATTATAATAAAAAAATTACTTTTTTAATTAAAAAATTAATTGTTTACATTTTAAAAAAAAACGATCAAAGATTTAAAAATAAGAAAAAAAATAATTTATCTCTTTTATGGTCTTCAATACTATGGTATCCATATATTTTTAATATAATTAAAATAAAAAAAAAAAATAAAATTAATCAAATACATGCTATGCGTATTTCTTCTAAATTTATTCTTAAAAAAGCATCTTTTTTATTATCTATTCCAAAAAAAATTATTTATCAAATTAAAGAAATATGGAATATTTTAACTTTTATTACTTATAATAAAAAAAAAATTCCTTTAAAAGTCAAAAAAAATAAATTTTTTTTTGAAGCATATACTTTATATATGTTAAAAAAAAATATTGAAAAAAAATATTTAAAAAAAAAACATAAAATTTTTTTTAAATAATTTTATTAAAAAAAAAAATAATTTAAAAAAAAAATAAGCTTTATATTTTAAATTAAAAAATTTATAAATAAAAAAAAATAAAAAATTTTTTGTTTACTCATGATATAATTTTGTTTAAATTTATAAAAAATTTTTAAAATACATTTTATATTTTTTTTTATTTAATATAAGTATTTTAAAATAAAATATAAAAATATTTCTTTTTAAAATATATTTTTTGAATAAAAAATATTTATAATAATTTAAAAATTATTTTTTATTAAAAAATCAATATAAAATAAAACAAATAAAATAATTTATTATCTGTAAAATAAAATATTTA